>NZ_JBWVSU010000002.1:300000-399604 GCF_056642055.1 Acinetobacter sp. 129952
AGTGCATCTTCACTGATCAGGTCAAATAATTCAGCGACCTCCGGATTACGCATACGGATACAGCCGTG
The DNA here is from genome assembly GCF_056642055.1 of Acinetobacter sp. 129952. Next base: position 300,069 of record NZ_JBWVSU010000002.1, read on the forward strand.
CGACAGCGGCTCTCCCATCTTTTCGGTTTCTGGGGTGCCATGAATATAGATATAACGCTGATAGGTATCGCAGCCCTCGCCTTGATTAAAACCCGCTTCAAGGCCACTCAGCCATAAAATGCGCGTCAGGATCCAGTCCCGCTGCGGGAATTCTGCCGCCAATTGGGGATTATAAATTTCACCCGTCGCCTGACGTGCGACAAATACACTATTTAAGGGAGCATTCTGACCAAACTTTTCAGCAATCTTGTGCCAGCCACGAGGAGTCTTGCCACTATTTTCAGTTTCACCAATGCCATTTTTGCCACTGGAAATCAGATATTGCTTGTTTAGACGGGGCAGATACAGTTTTTGTTGGGCAAGATCAATCAGGATATCGGCTTGATCCAGATGCAAGGTATTCATGACTTGTTATTCTCAGACTCTATTTTATTTGGCTTTATAGGGTTTAACTGATTATCTTCAGATGGCGCTGTTGGTAGATCTGTCTTTTCTGGGTCAACTGTATTTTGCTGAATAATGATCTGATTTGGTTCAGGGCGTCGCCATAACCAGATCGCGACGATCAGCATCGTAATATTGGTAAAGGCTTTTACGGCCAAGGGTGCAGTAGTAAACAGCATGATGATCCCGCTGATCAGCATCATGATACTGGCCAGCCATTTGGCCTTACGCGGTACAGTACCGTGGGCACGCCAATCTCTTAAGGTCGGACCATATTTGGGATGATTCAATAACCACTCATCCATTTGTGGCCAGCCTTTGGATGAGGCCCAGGCGGCCAGAATCAAAAAGACCGTTGTTGGCATACCCGGCAGGATTGCACCGATAAAGCCCAGGATCACAAACAGCACCACCAGACTTCGCCAAAACAACACTTTCATACATCAACCCTAGCCGCAGAATTCAGGTAGTATAAAGCGTTTTCCGATACTGTCCGTTGTATTTCTGCACTTTTCACAGGTTGTCCTATGCCCTTTTCCAATTTAAACCAAAATCTTGTAGAAGCATGGCAACGTTATCAACATCCTCTGGTGCGGCAGCTAGCATTTGCTGTTGGCAGTCCGAATATCCTGTCCCATGTTCCAGATGAACTTGAGCTCATACATCGTTTTGAGTTGCATGACAGCCAGACCTGGCAGCGACATCTTAACCATTATCATCCACGCTTGGAATTTCTTGATCAGCATCCAAAAGAATTAATCGAATTTGTACAGCAACTAAAAAGCACACGTTTGGGGCTGCGTTTTGAAATGCTGGTCTGGTTCTGGTTGCTCGATGATGCTTACCATCCCTATCGGCTGCTTGGCCATAGTCTGCAAAAGATTGAAGGCGCCAAAACCCTGGGGGAGCTAGATTTTCTGTTATTAAATACTGATACAGGACAGATTGAACATTGGGAAGTGGCATTGAAATATTATCTGGCCGAAGCAGATTTTAGCCTGCCGCATTGGTATGGCCTAAACCGCACCGATACTTTAATCAGAAAAATGAAATATTTCACACAAAAACAATTCCAGTTTGATGAGGCTTTGCAGCATCCCATTCAAAGACGGTTTTGCGTCCTCAAGGGACAGCTATATTTGCCTACACATCATGCCGATCAGCCAATTCCCTCATGGATCAATACCGAGCGTCGTCTGGGCGTATGGGGACAGCATATTCCTGCTGCACAGCACGGTTTCTATCGTCTGCAACGGCATGAATGGATTTATCCGCAAGCCCGGCCGAGCAGTTCAGCTGCGATCTGGTGGACAGATGGCCTCTATAAGATGGTCGATAGCAATGACTTTTATATGTATCGCAATCCGGTGCTGATCCAGCATCCATCGCATAAACCCCTATAATGCATTACATTTATTAACCGAAGCACTATGAAAACCACATATTTTTTAGCGCGTATATTTTCTACTCTAAGTCCCACATCATAATAATTTTATTATTGATTATACGGAGATGATGATGAAAAAAATTCTTGCTGCTTCATTAATGATGGCTTTTGTATTGACTGGCTGTAACACTGTAAAAGGCATGGGCAAAGATGTGTCTAAGGCTGGCGATGCGGTAACCAATACTGCTGAAAAAACTTCTGACGAAATCCGTCAAAACTAGTTTTTTCCTAAACGCTCACAGAACCCTATCCCAGATAGGGTTTTTTTATATCAGTCGTTCACATTCAAGCCTATATTCGCCTATTATAGAACCGAAAAAATTATCGACTGTTGAATACCGTATGAGCTCTTCCGCTACCCTCGATTTAAGCCTGCAACTATTACGTCAGCCTTCTGTCACACCGATTGATCATGACTGCCAGAACATCATGGCTGAACGTTTAAAGAAGATTGGTTTCAATATTGAATCCATGCGCTTTGAAGATGTAGATAATATCTGGGCACGCAAAGGCACAGAAGGTCCGGTCTTCTGTTTCGCTGGCCATACCGATGTCGTGCCAACAGGGAATCTGGATGCCTGGAACTCAGATCCTTTTTTACCAGAAATCCGTGAAGGCAAACTTTATGGTCGTGGCAGTGCCGACATGAAGACGGCTTTGGCAGCCATGGTAGTTGCAACAGAACGTTTTGTTGAAAAATATCCGAATCACAAAGGTTCGATTGCCTACCTGATTACTTCAGATGAAGAAGGTCCATCGATTAACGGCACGGTGAAAGTGATTGAAACACTGGAAGCGCGTAATGAGAAAATTACCTGGTGTCTGGTCGGTGAACCGTCAAGTACTAATAAACTGGGCGATATTGTCAAAAATGGCCGTCGTGGTTCATTAAATGCAAACCTTACAGTCAAAGGCAAACAGGGTCATGTGGCTTATCCGCATCTGGCCGTGAATCCGATTCATACCGCTTCTAAAGCCATTGCTGAACTGTGCGACACAGTCTGGGATCATGGCAACGAATATTTCCCGGCGACGACCTTCCAGATTTCCAATATCAATTCGGGTACAGGCGCAACCAATGTTGTTCCCGGCACCATGAACCTATTGTGCAACTGGCGTTATTCAACTGAAGTGACCGCCGAAGAACTCAAAGCACGTACACTGGAAATTCTGGATCGTCATGGTGTGGACTATGATGTTTCCTGGACTTTATCGGGCTTGCCTTTCCTGACGCCAGTTGGTGAACTGGTAAATGCAGCCAAAGATGCCATTCTGAATGTGACAGGGACTGAAACTGAACTCTCGACTTCGGGTGGCACCTCAGATGGTCGCTTCATTGCGCCTACCGGTGCACAGGTACTGGAACTTGGTGTATTAAATGCCACGATTCATCAGATTAATGAACATGTCGATATTGCCGACCTAGAGCCACTGGCTGAAATTTATGAACAGATTCTAGTGAATTTACTCGCCAATTAAGTAAATTCATAACGCAATAAAAAAGGAACTCCATGGAGTTCCTTTTTTATATTTTATAGTTTGGATTACAGTCCGATTGAAGCCTGAATATTCGTCATATTCGGAATATGGAAAAGCTGTTCGTTCATACGCACATATTGAAAGATGGCAGGATCATTCACGGGCTGATCGACATCGACCACTTCGGAAATACGAATCCGGATGGTTTTCGGCATTTCATTGCACATCAAGGCAAAGCGCTGAGTGATTTCATCACCCTCAATCACCAGTGCCACTCCATTTTGACGTAAAGGATCATTCACTGCATAAACTGGCAATTGTGCTTCATGCCACTCCACTGTCTTAACCTGCGTATTGCTATCCAGTGCTGAAAGGACAATATTTTGTGGCAATAGCATCGGATCTTTGCCATGACAGTCAATAATATAGGCATCAATAAATCCGGTCGATACCGTAATCAGATGCTGAAGTTCCTGCTGGCTAATCTGATCAGCCATTTTGCTGTTCGAATTGGTCTGACTCATATATTACCCCTGTTTTTCAGCAATCAGTTGCTGGATATTGGCCAGCAGCTCCGCTTCCTGGAACGGTTTACCCATATAGTGCGTTACGCCCAAGCTGAATGCACGTTCACGATGCTTCTCACCGGTACGTGAGGTAATCATGATAATCGGCAAGTCACGGTGAATATCATGGTGACGAACCAGATTGGTCACTTCGAAACCGTCCATACGTGGCATTTCGATATCCAGCAACATCAGATCCGGTCTGACGTTTTCAAGCTGCTCGATCGCATCCACACCATCTTTGGCAGTGACAATATCATAGCCTTGACGTTCCAGCAGACGCGACGTCACTTTACGTACAGTCACCGAGTCATCGACAATCATCACCAGACGACGTGCATTGGAATTACGCGAACCATCACGCTGATCATTCAGTTGTTTGATACGCTGTGTCGCCTGAATCTGGCGGGCAACATTCTGTCCATCGAGAATCAGACAGACCTGACCATCACCTAGAATCGTAGCACCGGCCACCACTCCGACATTGGCAAACTGCTGTCCAATCGGTTTCACCACAATTTGCGCTCGTGAACCGACCAGCTGATCGACCAGCAAGGCAATGGTTTGACCACTATTGCCTTTGATCAACAGCACCGGTAATGAATGCCCAACATTATTCAGACGTGGAATCGGCTGGTTGCCAACAAACTCAGACAGATAGCGCAATTTATAATTTTCGCCATCGATCTTGAAATAGTCATCTTTACTGTTGAAATAGCTTTCCAATGTGGTCGGCGCAATACGCACGATCCGGTCAATCTGTGCCAGTGAAATCGCATATTGCTGATCGCCCACTTTCACCATCAAGGCATCGCTGACCGCTACTGTAGTCGGTACGCGAATCGTAAAGATGGTTCCCGTGCCCAGTTCCGAGCTCACTGACACATGACCGCCCAGTGATTTGATTTCACTTTGCACCACGTCCAGACCGACACCACGACCAGAAATCTGGGTCACTGCTTTCGCGGTACTGAAACCAGGATGGAAGATAAATTGCAGGATTTCTTCCTGATCGATGGCTTGATCCGCCTTGATCAGATCCAGACTCAGCGCTTTTTCGCGAATCTTCTCCGCATTGATCCCCTTACCATCATCACTAAAGGACACGATCACATCGGTTCCCTGGCGGCTGATGTTCAAGACAATCGAACCCACTTCCGGCTTGTTCAGTGCGATACGATCTGCAGTATCTTCCAGACCATGGTCAATCGCGTTACGCAGCATATGCTCAAATGGAGTGACCAGACGCTCGAGAATGTTACGATCCAGTTCACCTTCGGTATTCTGTACGATCAGTTCTGCTGGACGGTTCAAGGTGGTCGAGGTTTGACGCACGATACGCTGTAAACGCGGCAACATCCGGTCAAATGGAACCAGACGGGTACGCATCAGGCTTTCCTGAATTTCCGCCTGAATACGGGATTGTTGCAATAACAGTCCTTCGGTTTCGCGAATCTTGTCGGCCAGCGTACTCTTGAAGTCGACTAAATCCGAGGCCGATTCTGCCAGTGATTTGGACAGCTGGTTTAGAGAGGAATATTGGTCCATTTCCAGCGGGTCAAAGTCAGCATAGCGCGAGTTCTCTGAACCATGTTTGGCAATAATCTGTGATTCCAGCTCGCCTTCCATTCGACGTAACTGATCGGCAAGACGCTTGATCGCCAGTTCCATCTCGTTCAAGGTATTGCCCAGCTGGCCCAAGTCCATCTCGATACGCGAACGGTTAATCGAGTTCTCACCGGACAGGTCAATCATCTTCTCGACCAGATCAGCAGAGATACGGATCATCTCGTTATTGCTATCGCTGCTACCACTATTCGCCCATTCACCCATCATCTGTGGCGGTTCAGTACCATCACCTTCAACAAAGCCGAAGTCGGTGCTGACTACCAGATTATCTGTTTTCGCCAGACGCTCAGGCAATTGCGCAGTAACGTCCACATAAGCAATCTTTTTCAGACTGCTGTGCAGCTGCTCAAAACCGTTATAGTCACGCTGGAAAATCGCCTGTCTTAACCAGACCAGCGTTTTCTGCAATAAGCCATCATAGGCATTCGAGTTAAATTGATAGACCGCAAACTGTTCGAAAGTTGTTTCCAGCTCATAGGCGATACTGGCCACTTCTTCAACATCAATCATACGTGCACCACCCTTGATACTGTGGGCAGCACGCTGTAATTGCAGCAATAAACTACGGTCACTACGCTGATCAAACCATTGATTGAGGAGCTTCTCGGCATTCGCCAGAATCTCTTCGGATTCTTCAAGGAAAGATTCTTCAACAATCGATTTCAGTTCGTCTTCTTCAGAGCGTTCTACTGGTGTGTCTTCAGTGGCCTCAGGAGATTCCAAGATTTCCAGTAATTCTTCAGCTTCAGCCAGATCAGTTGCAGGCTGTTCAGTCGTTGCTGACTCTTCAAGTTGCGGTTCAGGAATTGATGTCGCTTCGACCTCTGTAACTTTAACTCCAGTGTTCGCGCTCTCCACAGCAGCAACAGCTTGTCCAGAAACCAATGCCTGAATATTTTGCAGAATCGCAATCGCTTCTGGTGCAGGATAATCAATACCGTCTTCCCGAATAGATTGAATACGATCGGAAATGTTGTCCTGAACCAGACGAATAATCTGGATTAAAGCAGGTGTCACGGCAATTTGCTGACGGATCACCCGCTCATAAATACTTTCCAGTTCATGCGCAATCAAACCGATATGCGATGCTGCGATCATGTTTGCACCACCTTTTAAGGTATGCAAATGACGCATCAGATTATTCAGCGAGGTTGTATCGTCCTGTTTTTTGCTCCAGGTATTTAGATCTTCATCAATGCCTGCCAGCAATTCATCCGCTTCTTCCAGGAAGATACTTAGTAATTCTTCATCAAAATCACGGTTGGTTTCAGCACTTTGCTGCTGCTGACGATCCGCAGCGATGCGTTGGCTCAAGCCAGCAAAATCGACACTGCCAGTCGCGACAGTTTCAGCCACCTGTGTGGCCTCTGAGCTTAGCTCAACATTCTGATTGGTATTATCTTCAGCAAATATTTCCAGATCCTGCTGCACAAATGCAGACAGTTCACTGAGTATTTTTTGAATTTCATCATTCAGAATGACGCGCTGTCCTGCGGCCAAGGTATCAAATAAATGAATAAATTCCTGATGCGCCTGTGCGAACAGTTCATAAGCATAATCGCTGTTTAGCAGCACTGGCTTTTCAAGCAGCGCATCATAAGCCGATTTCAGATCGGCAGTGAATTCATGAATTCCCTGCGCTGCCCGGCTTTCTGTATGTGCCAGCAATTCCGCAGCCTGCTGGCTGAGTGCCTGAATATATTCCGGATAATCGACTTGGGCGCGTTTATCAAATTCAAACTCGGCATCCAATAACAGATCAATATCCAGCTCAACCAGTTTGGACACCAAGCCTTGCGTCTGAATACTATTGGTTTCAGTAACTGCAAAGCCATAATCATTCCAGACACGCTCAAAGGTGGCATATACCGCATCCAGTTTTGCAGTGTTGCCCTGACGTAGCAAATGCAGATAGTCACTGACAAACTCGGCATACTGAATCAGTAAAGCAGTTTCTTTTGAGGTTGAGACAATTTCATCTTGCAGCAGGGTTTTGAACAGATGCTCTACTTTAGAGCTGGCCTCAAAAATCTGGTCAATCTGCGCCATGGATGAACTGCCGCGCAAGGTATGAATCGCACGAATTAGCGCATTATAATCTTGTGATTTTTCATCTTCAGTGCGAAGGAAGGTGGCAATCGTTTCCAGATGCTCTTCTGCTTCTTCAATAAAGATCGCCACAGTTTCTTCGATATCACTGCGAACCGGTACTTCTACTGGCGCTACTGTTAGCTCAGCTTCACTTGGCTCATTGTCTGCAAGCTCAAGTCCTGTCATCTGACCTTCAGCAGTCAAATGAACTGCCAATGCCAGTAATTCTTCCAATGCAGGCTCAGGCGAAATTTGTTGTTGTAATTGTTGTCCCAACAGCACCATTGGACGCAGGTCGAGATCCAATTGCTGTACATGTTTGAATTTTGGATATAAAGCATATTGATAGACATTCAGTACCGCTTGGGCAAATTTTTGCACCGTCGGTGTTAGCTGAATCGAACCGGACAAAACCCGGTTTAAGGTATCTTCAACCGCCCAGGCCATTTCCCCTGCCGATTTTGCCCCGACCATGCGGCCTGAACCTTTCAGGGTGTGAAAATGGCGGCGAATGGTCTTCAGATTTTCTTGATGATCTGGATTAGTCAACCATTCTGGAAATAAAGCATTTAACTCAACGAAGATCTCTTCGATTTCCTCAACAAAAATTTCAAGAATTTCTGCATCTTGGTCAAGATAACTATCTTCAGGAAGCGTTGTCGTTTCAACTAAATTTTTTAATATTTCTTTCATAGCTCATGCTTCTTACGTTATGCCGCCAAGAAGGGCGCTCAAACTTAATTGTGACCGTCACGCGATACCTAACGTATGAAGTTAAGTACATCTTGTCGAGGCTTTATCTGTATTTTCTGAATGTGTCTCAACCGCGGTCAAGACACATTTCCCCATCATGTCTGACTTTATTCTGGTAGTTTAAAGTCAGATACAGATTCACGTAATGCATCGGCCATGTTTGCCAGTTCAGATACTGAACGTGCTGTATCGAAGGTTGCACTGGTGGTTTGTGAGGTAATTTCCTGTACGACATTCATCGTGGTCGCAATATGACCTGCAGATGCTGACTGCAGTTTCGCAGCATCAGAAATGTTCGCAATCAGTTTCGCAAGGTTGTTCGATACTGTTTGAATCTCATCTAGTGCTACACCGGCATCTTTAGACAAGTTCGCACCACGTACAACTTCCGATGTAGTTTGTTCCATCGAAATAACGGCTTCGTTGGTATCCGTTTGAATGGTTTTTACCAGGCCTTCAATCTGCTTAGTTGCAGAAGCTGAACGTTCCGCAAGACGCTGTACTTCATCGGCTACGACCGCGAAACCACGACCTGCTTCACCGGCCATCGACGCCTGAATCGCTGCGTTTAATGCCAGAATGTTCGTCTGGTCGGCAATATCGTTAATCAAGGCTACGATGTTACCAATTTCCTGAGAAGATTCACCCAAACGTTTAATACGTTTTGAAGTTTCCTGAATCTGTTCACGAATCGTGTCCATACCCTCAATTGAGCGATGTACAACATCTGCACCGTTTGCAGCAATTTGTACTGAACGCTCTGCTACCACTGCTGATTCATCGGCGTTGGCAGATACCTGGTCAATCGACAATGCCATTTCGTTAATCGCTGCAGAAGCACCGGCAATTTCTTGTGCCTGATGTTCAGATGCTTCAGCTAACTGGTTGGTAATGCTTTGTGTAGTTGCAGTATATTGCGCAACTTCTTGAGAAGTTTCAGTAATACGCGATACCAGATCACGTAACTGGTCGATCGCAAAGTTAATCGAGTCGGCAATCGCACCGGTAAAGTCTTCAGATACGGTTGCATATGAACGCAAGTCACCATCTGCAAGATCGGCGATCTCATCCAGTAAACGTAAAATCGCATTCTGGTTACGGTCATATTCTTCTTGTAAACGGCCTACACGCTGTTTATCCGACAAGCCACGCAGAGAAAGTAACTTGAATACACACAACAAGAAACCGACTAATAATGCGATCAACAGAACTGCCGGAACAACCGTTTTAAGACCAGAGTTACCCGATAATTTATTCAGGTTGTCTAAAAGCACATCAGATTGAGAAAAAATAGATGCAGCGGCCTGACGAACTTTTACGATCTGTGTAGAGTTTTTCAGAATAATCGCTGATGCAGATTCCAGTACGTCATCATATTCAGCCTTGATGCCTTCCAGAGATTCACGCAGGGTTGGATCAGCAATACGCTGTACACCCAGTTCAGCAGAACCATTTAACTGTGCATTCAGATAAGAACCAAAAGTTTCGGTATCGGCACTGAAGTCATCCGCAGATTCACGTGAACCATCATTACCTGTCAGTACCAAACTGATTGAACGTAAGATACGTTCTGCAATGAATACCTGGTTTTTGGCAATAACCACCTGGTTCGATGGCATATCTTGACGTGCCATCTGGTCGACCATCAAGTTATATTCCGCCTGAATCCCCGGAATCGCTTCACCAATCGCGATGTTGGTGTCGTATAACTGGTTAATAATCTTTTGTTGCGAGGTAATCAGATCAATACTGCTGGATACTTCTGTCCACTGTTTATCAACAGCTTGCAAAGCATCATTGTTAGAGTGAATACTTTTAACTGTCTCAAGGTTTTCAGCAAAAGCTTTTTGCGAATCAGTCAGGTTCTTCATGGCCTCAGGCGTACCCGAAGCTGTCGCTTCAGTCGCTTGGCGCGAAATCGTTTGCGAGAGGAGACGCAAATCACCCAGACTTTGAGTGAGTTCATTGGTACGTGGAACACTATAAAAAAGATACAATAAAGTGATCAGTGCGGCTAAAAGACAGCCTGCTGCTCCATAAATCAGCGGTTTTGATTTCTCACTATCACCGAAGACACGTGATAACTGATCTACTTGCGTTTGAATCTTAGCTAAAAAAGCATTACCGCCTTTGCGGCCAGTGCTCTCACCTGTATTTTTCTTTTTAAGTTTAAAGCCCATGCAGCCTCTCCCCGGTTGACGCCTTGCTTAGTTTCGAGCGCGACATTTAATTTATAAATTTTATAGATGCGTTCATAAATTTTGGATTTTGCAACAGACGACTGAATAAAAACACATGCCACTGCTGGTTGTGCTGATGGAAAAACCCCTGACAATATTCTTGTAAGTTTTTATCCAATTCAGATTTCTTCGAAAAGAAACTTTTCTTATTGAAATGTTGTATACCCAAAACTTGATCTACGACCAAACCCACATACTGGTCATTATGGTTGATGCATAATACTTTTTGAGTCGGTGAAAATTGACTGCTTTGCCCTGATAAGTACTGCGTCAGATCAGAAACCGATAACAGTCTTCCCCGGATATTCGCCAGACCCAACACCCATGCTTGCGTCTTGGGTACCGGCGTATATTCTGGGGGATAAATCACTTCTGATACCTCCCCCAGCGGGGCAACAAAATATTGCCCCATCATCTCAAAAGCAATGCCCGACCATCGGTTAACTTCATTGCCATTGGAAACGTAGTTTTTATTCCCCCGTTTCGCAATGCGAAGCAATTCGATAAATCCATTTGCTGCCATAGAGCTTATCCTGCATTGAGGTGCTGCTTAATTACATCTATTAATTGTTTTTCATCGACTGGTTTTGTTAGATAATCCGCTGCGCCTTGACGCTTGCCCCATACACGGTCAGTGGCCTGATCCTTGGTACTGACAATCACGATTGGAATATGTTTGGTCGTTGCACCACGTGCAATCTGACGGGTTGCCTGAAAACCATTCACACCCGGCATAACCACATCCATCAGAACTAGGTCCGGCAATTCTGCCTGTGCCATGGTGACGCCATCTGCGCCATTGGCTGCTTCAATCACCTCAAAGCCATGTTTAGAAAGAATCTCTCTAAAGCGAAAAGTTTCTGTCGGTGAGTCATCCACAATTAGGATACGTGCCATGCCAATTCCCCAAAAAAATCAAATATTAAGCACTAATATGGTTACGGATTGCATTGAGCAATTCATCTTTACTAAAAGGTTTGGTCAGGTATTCATCTGAACCCACGACACGACCTTTGGCCTGATCAAATAAGCCATCTTTACTTGATAGCATAATCACAGGAATATTCTGGTAATTCTGAGAGTTTTTGATTAAGGCGCAGGTTTGGTAACCATCTAGGCGCGGCATCATAATATCTACAAAAACGATATCTGGATTTGCTTCGGCAATTTTTGACAAAGCCTCAAAACCGTCTACTGCAGTAATGACCTCATAACCTTCGCGTTGAAGAAGAGTTTCCGCAGTACGACGAATGGTCTTTGAGTCATCAATAACCATAATTTTTAGATTTTGGAATTTATCGTCCATTTGTTTAACCCTTCCCATTTTAGAAACTATATGCCATAAGGCTCATAGGATTATTTTATTACGATCGATAAACATTTTTAACATAAAGTCACTTGTATTATCAATGAACATTTTCTACACAAGTAGACAAAATCATTTATTTTTAATAACAGCTTCACATTTTCTTATCGTTATTGGTTTTTTTTTGACTAACGGTAGTTTTTTATTGATAAATTTAAGTCTAATATAACAAGATTATTACTTTAAAATAAGTAATTTAGTCAACTTTAAATTCGGGGAGCCAATGATGAGGCAGTTTTTAAGAAAACTTGCTGTCATTGATAAAAATAAAATGACTGGTCAATTCATTGTTGTTGTGCTGCTACTGTTACAGGTGAGCTTAACGTGCGCGAGTAGCAACCAACTCCCGCAAAAAGCCACCTGGTATCGTTATTATGACAGCAAGGGTGTGGCCAATATCAGTACTAACGTCACACCAAATCATATCCGTTATGGTTATGAAGCACTTGACCAGAATATGCAGGTCATTAAACGTGCGCGTCCTTATAATGCCGAAGCGGATATCAGACAGGCGCCACAGCGTGCTCAACAGGCTAAGCGGATTGCCGAAGATCATAAACTCAAGCGTGCTTATAGCAATAGCCAGACCGCTTTACAGAAAAAAAACGATAGCCTGGTCCAGTTAAAAAAACAGATTGATTTTCAGCAAGAACAAATGAAGCAACTGCAAAAAGATCGGGTCATGTTCGTACGTCAGGAACGTGAATATTTACGTAAAGGTAAAACCACACCGGCACATCTAAAAACCATGCTAGACAACAACCAGAAAAATCTCGTTTCCCAAAAAGAAAATATTCAGTCTTTACAAAGTCGCTATCGAAATCTGGAAGCAGAATACGACAAAATTATCGCCCGTTTAAAAGCACTTGAATAAATACAAATAGCTGGTTGTGGTTTTGATCCATAGCCAGCTAAAAGGACTCATATGCAAACTGCACCGCATTCTCATGATTTAAATATGCCTTCCCCGCGCTCTATCCTGATCATGAGTGCACTTTGCTTAAATATGTTTTTAGTGGCTTGTGATAAAAATGAACCCGTACAGCAAGCCGAAACAGCCAAATCCATTGAAGTCATTCCTCAAGATCTAGTTGCAGTTCAATCTGGCAATTCAGTTCAAAAAACTGCATTCACTGGCACTATTCGTGCAGTCAATCAAAGCAGCATACAAGCACAGGTCTCTGCTACTGCTACCAGCGTAAACGCGCAGGTAGGTCAAACGGTTTCTAAAGGACAGGTGCTGGTACGCCTGAATAATCAGGACAATGCAGCTCGTCTGGCACAGGCGCGTGCGAATCTGGCCTCAACTCAAGCGCAAGCCAATCAGGCGCACAACATGATGCAGCGTAAAAAGCGTCTGCTCGATCAGGGGTTTATTTCAAAAGTAGAATATGAACAAAGTCAGGTCGATTATCAGGCCCAGCTTGAAAATGTCCGCGCCCAGCAAGCCAATGTCGATATTGCCCAGAAAGCCGATCGTGATGGCACCATGACCAGTCCGATCAGTGGCGTGATTACGCAACGTCAGGTTGAACCGGGTCAAACCGTTGCCATTGGCCAAACCCTGTTTGAAATTGTCGATCCGAAACGGCTGGAAATTCAAGCACGCGTACCTAGTGATCTGCAATCAGGTTTAAGACTGGGCAGTCAGGTCGAATACAACATTCAAGGTAATCCAAATCGGCTCACTGCCGTAATTAGCCGGATTTCCCCCATTGCAGATCAGGCCAGTCGCCAGATCGAATTCTTTGCCACGCCGAATGAAACCATTCCTTCGCTAAGTATCGGCTCCTTCGTTGAAGGCAACATTCTGAGTTCACAACAGATTTCTGGCCAGCTGATTCCATTAGATACTATTCAAGACATTCAGAATAAACCTTATGTCTGGATAATACGCCAGAATAAAATTATCAAAGTCAATGTTCAGGTACTAGAACAGCGTTATAGCGACAACATTGCAGTGGTTCAAGGACTGGAGAGCAGCGATCAGGTCAGCCGGGTTAAGTTTAGCGAAGCCGATCTGCAAAAAACTGTCACCCTTCGCGCCAACTAAAGCCATTCACACAGGATCATTGATATGTGGTTTACCCGAATTAGTGTGAAGTATCCGGTTTTCACCATCATGATGATGTTCTGTTTGATGGTGCTGGGGCTGGCTTCATGGCAGCGGATGGGCGTTGAAGAATTCCCTGATGTCGATTTCCCTTTTGTGGTGATCTATACCAATTATCCGGGTGCTTCTCCGGAAACGGTTGAATCGGAAATTACCAAAAAACTTGAAGATCAGATCAATACCATTTCCGGTTTAAAACAGGTGATTTCCCAATCCAGTGAAGGCCTGTCCATCATCACCACCGAATTTAATCTGGATGTGACATCTACCACTGCAGCTCAGGACGTGCGGGATAAAATCGCTTCTGTAACTGCTGAATTTCGTGATGAGATTCAGGAGCCGATTGTAGAACGTTATGACCCGACGGCGAATGCGGTAATGTCGATCGTATTTGAATCCGACAATATGGATGTGAAAGCGCTCAGTTCCTATCTGGATCAGCGAATTGTGCCACAATTGCGTACAGTCCCGGGAGTCGGAACGGTCAATCTGCTGGGTGATGCGCAGCGCCAGATCCGGATTCAGGTGGAACCACAAAAACTACAAGCCTTTGGCATTGGTGTGGACAGTGTGATTAACACCTTAAAGGCCGAGAATATTGAAGTCCCGGGGGGGACGCTTAAATCGGGTAATTCGGAACTGGTCATTGAAATCAATTCCAAAGTACTGCATCCCCTCGCCTTCGGCGATCTGGTTATTGCCAATAAAAACGGCGTACCGATTTTCCTCAGACAAGTGGCCAATATTCAAGACAGTCAGGCAGAGCTGGAATCGGCTGCCTTTTTGAATGGTAAAACCGCAGTGGCAATTGATATTTTGCGCAGTTCAGATGCAAACGTCATTGAAGTAGTCGACAAGAGCTATGCAGCTTTAGAAAGTATTGAGGCGCAGCTTCCACAAGGTACCACTTTACAAGTGGTGGTGGACTCCTCCAAAAGTATCCGCGGCACCATTGGTGATGTAGCCCGAACCATTATTGAAGGTGCGGTACTGGCTGTGCTGATTGTCCTACTGTTCCTGGGTTCTTTCCGCTCCACAGTAATCACCGGTTTAACCCTACCAATTGCTCTCTTGGGCACGCTGACCTTTATCTGGGCCTTTGGCTTTAGCATCAATATGATGACTTTACTGGCGCTGTCCTTGAGTATTGGTCTGTTGATCGATGATGCAATTGTGGTGCGTGAAAATATTGTCCGGCATACCGACATGGGCAAAGATCACGTGACTGCCGCACTCGATGGCACCAAAGAAATTGGTTTAGCTGTTCTGGCCACAACACTGACCATTGTTGCCGTATTTCTGCCTGTGGCCTTTATGGGCGGAATTATTGGTCGTTTCTTCTACCAGTTCGGGGTCACGGTGAGTATGGCCGTTCTGATCTCGATGTTTGTCAGCTTTACCCTGGACCCGATGCTTTCTGCGCACTGGGCAGAAAAGAAAAAAGATCCAAATAAAAAACCAGGTCGGGTGAAACGTTTCTTTAGCTGGATCTCCGGCAAGCTGGACAACTTAAGCCATGTCTATGAAAAATTATTAAAACTGGCATTGCGCTTCAGATTGATTACCTTAATGATTGCTGTGGCTTCATTATTTGGTGCTCTGGGTTTATCCAAACTGATCGGCACCGAATTTGTACCGGTTCCCGATAAAGGTGAAATCCGGATCAAGTTTGAAACACCGGTCGATTCATCGCTTGAATATTCTCAGGCCAAACTCCAGCAGGTTGATCAGATTATTCGTCAGCATCCGGATGTCAAAGCCACCTATGGGGTGATTAATGGCGCAACCGACCGCGGTAAAAACCATGTCAGTTTACGGGTGACCGTGACGCCGCGTACCGAACGTGAAAAGACCCTGAATGACTTAAATAATGAATTTCGCCAGCGCCTGCAATCGGTTGCAGGAATCAGCATTACCTCGGTGGCATCCGCCGATGAAACCGTTTCTGGTGGCCAGAAGCCAATCATGATTTCGATCAAAGGCCCGGATCTGGATGAACTGCAAAAAATTTCTGATCGCTTTATGACGGAAATGGCGAAAATTAATGGCATTGTCGATCTGGAAACTTCATTAAAAGAACCCAAGCCAACTCTTGATGTACAGATTAATCGCGTCTTGGCCAGTGATTTAGGTTTATCAGTCAATCAGATTGCCAATGTAGTGCGTCCGCTGATTGCCGGTGATGATGTCACGACCTGGCAGGATGAAAAAGGTGAAACCTATGATGTGAATCTGCGCCTGACCGAAGACCAGCGTAGCTTGCCGAGCGACTTACAGAATATGTATATCACCTCGAATAAAACCGATGCCAATAATCAACCGATTCTAATTCCGCTTTCGAGCGTGGCCAAATTTGAAGAAAAACTGGGTGCCTCGCAGATTAACCGGCGTGATCTGGCACGTGAAGTGCTGGTCGAGGCCAATACTTCAGGACGTCCTGCAGGCGACATCGGGACGGATATCAGCCGCCTGCAAGATAATTTCGATATGCCACCGGGTTATAGTTTCGACACTCAAGGCTCCAATGCCGACATGGCAGAATCCGCAGGCTATGCCTTGACCGCGATTACCCTGTCGATTGTCTTTATCTATATCGTGCTCGGTTCGCAGTTCAACAGTTTTATTCATCCTGCAGCAATTATGGCCTCACTGCCATTGTCGCTGATTGGCGTGTTTCTGGCCTTGTTCCTGTTTAATTCGACCATGAACCTGTTCTCGATTATCGGCATTATCATGTTGATGGGACTGGTGACCAAGAATGCGATTCTGCTGATCGACTTCATCAAGAAGGCCATGGACCGCGGTGAAGACCGTTATGATGCGATTATTGCCGCTGGTAAAACCCGTTTGCGTCCTATTCTGATGACTACCAGCGCGATGGTCATGGGCATGGTGCCACTTTCCCTAGGGTTAGGTGAAGGTGGCGAACAAAGTGCACCGATGGCGCATGCGGTGATTGGTGGGGTAATTACCTCTACCCTGCTGACACTGGTGGTGGTACCGGTGATCTTTACTTACCTGGATGACTTTAAGAATTTTATACTGCGTCAGGCACGTAAAATCATGGCATAATTTAATGCAACACAATGAGGTGACATTCCCAAATGCTCACCTCATTTTTTATTGTATAATCCCTGCTTTAACGCTTAATTTTTTAGGACAGTTTCCATGCGCGCGAGTCGCTTTTTATTTGCAACGTTAAGAGAAACCCCGAACGATGCTGAGGTTATTTCCCATCAGCTGATGCTTCGTGCCGGTATGATTCGTAAGTTGGCTTCAGGTCTATACACCTGGTTGCCGATGGGCGTTCGCGTATTAAATAAAGTTGAAGCGATCGTTCGCGAAGAAATGGATAAAGTCGGTTCACTTCAGGTCTATATGCCGGTGACTCAACCTGCATCTTTATGGGAAGAATCAGGTCGTTATGTACAATACGGTCCTGAACTTTTACGCTTCAACGACCGCCATGGCAACCCATTTGTTTTGGGCCCAACGCATGAAGAAGTGATCACTGATCTTGCACGTAACGAATTAAAAAGCTACAAGCAATTGCCTGCAAACTTTTACCAAGTACAAACCAAATTCCGTGACGAAATTCGTCCACGTTTTGGCGTAATGCGTTCACGTGAATTCATCATGAAAGATGCCTACTCTTTCCATGCCAATCAGGAATCACTGCAACAAACTTACGACGACATGTATGCAGCCTACTGCAAAATCTTCACCCGTCTTGGTTTAGATTTCCGTCCAGTACAAGCAGATACCGGATCAATTGGTGGTTCAGGTTCTCACGAATTCCACGTGCTGGCTTCAAGCGGTGAAGATGATATCGCTTTCTCGACTGAATCTGACTATGCAGCCAATATTGAAATGGCAGAAGCAGTACTTGTCGGTGAGCGTGCGGCACCGACACAAGAACTCAAACTGGTAGATACACCAAATCAAAAAACCATTGCGGATGTATCAGCATTCTTGGGTACCGATCCTGCCCATTCAGTAAAAGCATTGCTTGTTCAAGGCATTGCAAAAGAGGATGGTTCTGTTCCTGTGGTTGCTTTATTCCTTCGTGGCGATCACGAACTGAATGAAATTAAAGCTGAAAAACATCCTTTAATTGCTGCACCTTTGACATTTGCTACTGAAGAACAACTTCAAGCACTTGGGTTAACTGCTGGCTTTGTCGGTCCTCAAGGTCTGGTCGAAAAAGGTGTAAGCGTTATTGTTGATCTTGCAGCATCTGTATTGTCTGACTTTGTTGCAGGTGCAAATGCAGTAGATCAACACGCAACAGGTGTAAACTGGGAACGTGATGCGCAGTTCACTGAAGTTTATGACCTACGTAACGTGGTTGAAGGCGATCCATCTCCAGATGGTAAAGGTACGCTTCAAATCAAACGTGGTATCGAAGTGGGTCATATCTTCCAGTTAGGTCAAAAATACTCTGAAGCGTTGGGTTGTAAAGTTTTGGGGGAAGATGGCAAGCCGTTCACTGTGACAATGGGTTGTTATGGTATTGGCGTGACGCGTGTGGTGGCTTCTGCAATCGAGCAGAACTTTGATGAGAAGGGCATTATCTGGCCAACTGCCATTGCACCGTTTGAAGTTGCCATTGTGCCGATGAATGCACACAAATCTCCACGAACTATGGAAGCTGCGGAAGCACTCTATGCTGAATTACAAGCTGCAGGTTTTGACGTGTTACTCGATGACCGTAATGAACGTCCGGGCGTGAAATTTTCTGATCTTGAGCTTACAGGTATTCCACACCGTATTGTAATTGGCGAAAAAGGCTTAGATGCAGGTACGTTTGAATATAAAGGCCGTCGTGATGCTGAATCTGTAAATATCTCGAAAGAAGAATTATTGGCAAAAATTGCTAAATAATTTTGCTTTCTTATAAAAAATCCCGCGTAATGCGGGATTTTTTATAACTAAACTTAGCAGAATTTGTGTCCACCAAAGCAGTTCGGTTTAAAGTTCTGGCCTTGTAAAGTTAAATTAGTAAGAGGGAAATCAAGTAGCGCAGGATTTTTAATTTCCTTTACATCAAGTGCACTTCCTAGCACGCAACCAAAAACCAGACTTCCACAATCTCGCACATTAGTGGTTAAATCATGGTTAATTCCTGCAATAGTTTGCTTTAAAACAGCATCTGAAATTGGCACACTATATGAAGGTGAAATACTTCCTAAATCCACTTCATCTTCCATTGCCAGCCACCACCCTTGTTTTGCCGCGACTGCTGCACCAGGCCATAAAATGCTTTGGGATTGCAAGGAGAGTGAAGCTGGATTATTTAAATATAAAGCATGAATAAGTCCGAGATTTTGTTTAACGGTAATGTCTGTCTGTAGCCCGGTTAAGTAGCCTGTAATATCTTTATCTAATTTTAATGCTCCATCCAATAATTCTGCTTTTAATGGTCCTTTAAAATCAATACGACCTACTGTCCCTGTCCCTTTTAGTACAACTTCTTTCATTCTTGTTCCTGACACTATAGTAGCAGGAATAGTAAAAGGTGCTGTTGTAGAATTTAACTGGAAAGCATAATTGCTAGATGTGTAATGTAAATCCAGAGGTAATGGTTGACCTAATATAGTGCCTTTTACCGTGCCCTCAATATTCATTCCAGTTGCAGCATAATCCATGACACGAGGAGCGGTTGTTGCAACTCCTGATGAAGATTTTGTTTTCATATAACCACTGAAACTGTTAATACCATTTGGTGTAGCACTATTTTCTGTCCCCATTGTCAATAGACCTGAAATCTTTTCTGCACTTAAACGGAAACCTAAAACTTCACGTGTAGATGCCTGATTTGGATTTTTTATGGCAAATTGTACAAATGGATTAGTAATCAGAGCTGAAGTCGCGGCACGATCCGCGCCATTCGTAGGATTACCACTTAAGGCAATATGATCAATATCAATATCACAGCCGGTTGCACCATTAACACCGCCACACCCGAGTTGTAGCTTTTTTATATTGGCATTAATTTCCATCTCGGCTTCCAAGCCTAATTTATAAAATGAGATATTACTCTGGTCATAAGTAGCTCCTAGATTATCCATCTGGTTAAATCCAGACTGAACCTCCATTGACAATAAAGCCTGCCCATTGACTTCTGAGAGCTCTTGGTCTTCCAATGAGGTTAATGCAGATACCTGACCACTTAGGCCCATCATAGCTACCACTAGACTTTTTAATATTATTTTTTTCATTTTTCTCATCCTGATTTTCAGCGTGGTGTGATTCCCATCGTGCTACGAATGGTTCCACCAGTCAGTGCAATACTTGCCATGTTTTGCATATTGCCATTGGTCGCCATGGCAAAATTGGTTTTAAATGGTGTTGCAATATTATTTTCATAATTGAGTTTGACCTGATTATCCAAAGTCACTGTATCTGCACTAACACGAACTTTTGCTTTGACACCCAAATGACCTTCCATCCGGTTAAAGTTAATTGACGAAGTTTTTAATACCCCCGTTGAGTCAATATCTTCATTGGCAATACTAAGATAGCTGCCCAAATTATCTTTGTTTGCAGTTTCTTCTGCGGTAAGGGGTCTAAACTTAAAGTTTGCATCAAATGACAGGAAGTTGGTATCTGGTGAACCGCTGGTTGGGTCTATACCAGGAATAATCAGGAGCTCACCATTTCCATCAAGTTTAAAAGCAATATTCGTCAGGACATCATCACGTTTAGAAAAATTATCGTGAGGCACATAGCTCCCGCATTTAGCGATCGATGCATTGGTACAATTATATTTAGATCCTGGTAATTGACCAATCGCAAGCTCAGCTTTGGCTCCAATCAGCAGCTTATCAGCGCGAATATAAATACCTTCATCTTTATAACTAATAATCCCTTCTGACTTGATCAAAGCATCGATATTCCTAAAACCAGCATAATAGTTAACAGCCTCACCATGATCGCCATTCTTGCCATCAATCAATATAATCGAGGTTGTGCTTGGTAAACCGGTTTTCTTGTCAATTCCATAGCCTTCTGTAGATGCCATAATGTTATACGCAATTGCTTGCTTATTGTTTGTTCCATAAGTCGTTCCAGACAAGGCAACATTGGCATTTAAATTATAAATAGGAATACCGATTCCCCATGAACCACCATCGCCACCAATTTCCGCCAAAGAGTTATCTGATATGAAACGTGCTTTAGCAGCAATGGACTGAAAATCCATTCCACGTACGGCGATATAGGCAAAATCCTCTCCATTCGTGGTGGTACTGAGTATCTGTTTAAGTACAGTGCTACTACTACCTAAAGTCTTTTGCATATTTTCATTGATTATGAAATCGAGACTTTTTGCAGTAATGGTATTTATATATATATTTCCAAAGTCGATATAAGCATTTTTACCGTGTAAAGCACCGGCAGCATTACGTGTAGTCAAGGGTCTGAGCTTGGAGAATTGCACAGCATAGCTTCCCTTACCGGTATGACCAATCTCAAGTGTTGTAGGTGCCATAGTTGCTGGAAGCCCGGTACTATTAGTACCTGTAAAATCTGCAGACAAGCCTAGATTCAACCCACCTTCTCCGACCAGGCCACTGTAACCTGTTGCAGCTTTGTCCTGACGTTCTAGTACACCATTCACCTTGTTACTAACATCAAAAGTACCTATCTGGGTTTGATCTGCACTCATGGATAATCTTGCGTTAGTGACTGCACCCGAAGCTCCTAAACGCATAATATTTTTGCGTTCATTATTTGGCGTGTTATAACGCAAGTCAATATTAACCCCTGGATTGGTCGGATTAACCCGGTCAGCCGCGATATCAGTAATATCTTCAGCACGCTTTAGATCCACATAATGATCTTGACTGCCATTTCGTGTGGTGAGTACCACGCCTTCATCCGGGTCAATGTACATATATCCTTGACCCGCGAAGTTAAAGTTAAAGTCATTCAAAATCAGACTATTTTCGCCTAATTTATGACTAATCGTGGCATTTTTAAGTTGAAAATCGATACTGGTAATTGAATCTTTATTAAATAGACCTGCACTGGTTTGTAATAGCACACTAAGCGGTGTAGAGGTACTAATCCCTAATCCACCCAAAGTTTGATTAGATTGAGTACCCGTAGTCCGAATACTATTCGCAGATTGACTACATGGATTGGTCGTACAGGCGATCTTTACCAATTTTAAATCTGCAGTGGCTTGAAACGGTGAAACACTTGCAGCTAGCCGAAGTCCTGCCCCTTGTGAAGTGGCACCTACATCTATTTCAAGTTGACTAATGATTGGTTTATTATCTTTTCCAATAATCTCAACATTATGTAGACCTAAACCCATTTTAGTGTTGGCAGTTGGATTTGGATCATACCAATTGGCTTGAGCAATACTGGCTTTAGAAATTTCATGAGTAATCACCATACCATCTTGTCCAGTGACTTCACTCAATTCTTGCTCTTCAATAGTTTCAAGTGCATAACTTTGTTGTATAAGACACATGCATACTGTTAGCAATTTCAACTTTATTGTTGTTTTTTTCATTTATATATCCTTATGCTGTACTTGACGTTGTTACTAACAACGACTTTGTGCTCCACCTGTACAGTTATAACCAAATATTTTCAAATTGCCTGACGTATGCAGATTTCCATGAACGTTCAATCCCATAAATCCTTTTTCAGCACCTTTATCAAATGAAGGAACATCTTGGGGCGCGGTTGTATAAGTTCCATCGGCATTATAGGTACGCCCTGTATACGTACTATAAACACCTGTATTGGCATAAGCTTCCAAGGCGCCAGCACCTGTACCCGTTTCAATGGAAACTGTATTAAAGCCTAAATTACGGATCTTTAAAGGCTGGTGATCATAAAAGGTAATTTGCATCGCCGTTTGTGGTTCATTACGATGATTAATGATGGTTGTTCCATCGATCGAAAACTTATCAATCTGAATCGTGCCTTGAATGCCTTTAAAGACTAACCACTTTTTATTTCCATTGGCATCGACATGGTTATTCGGCGCTATTGCCAGACGGCAAAATTGTTTTGTTGCTCCACAAGCGGTGGGATCTAGAACATAAAATACTTCTAGCGGGTTGCCACTTCCATCAAGCCGAGAAATTTTATCTTTACTTAAATCTGTCGCATAAACATGGTTTAAAGATAAAGTCCAGTTAAGATCAGCTCCACCCTGCCCCACTGTATTGGTTAGTGCTTGCTGATCAAGGGCTTCCAATCCGGCAAGACTGGCCATAGAAGTACATAATAATGCACAGAGTGTTACTAATTTGGACATTCTTATACTCCCTTAAAGACCAGTTGTTCTAATTTTCAGATGCTGAATCAGGACCCCATCAATGACAGCAGATCCAAAATTCTTACTTACACCATCAGTATTTTTAAATATGATACCTGTTGAATTCACACCATCCTTGGCACGCAGCATATTCGTCCCTGAGATACGCTCTGTAGTTCCTATTGAGATGCTGCTGTGAGTCGCATTACGCCCTTGATAAAGTGCGGTGGTATCTGACGCATTATTTTTAATCGGTGTACCACAACTATAGACATTACAGGTCGAACCCTTTAAATCTGTTGTACCCAATCCGCCCCCATAATTTTGATAAATTTGATTATAAATAGCAGGAATATTGGGAATACGTGTCACTTCTAAAATAATATTATTGCCTTCTGAACCAACAACGAAAGGCTGGTACATATTACCAAGCACCAAGTTAATATTTGGACTATAGAGATATAAGCCCTCAGAATCATGAAATATAGGAGCATCACTTCCATTCAAGGCCGGGGTCGGGACATTACCATCAAGCGCATCTGTTTTTGCTGCGGTACTGAGACGAATACCTTTACTGTTAAGATTACTATCGCTACTGCTTAGAGTTTCTGGTCGATCATTGGTATTCAGACGAACAATACTCGCCATACCCAATGTTTGGCTATAATTCTTATTGTCAGATTCTAAGGTTTGAAATAACCGAACTTGCGAGCCATTAAAACTCAGACCATTGGCAACAAATTGGGTTCTTAATCGGTAATCCGTATCAAGTCCTGATATTGGTCCACCTGTTATAGGATCTACAGCATTCGAGGAATTAAGCTCACGTGCAAAAATATCACTCCAGAAGCCCAGCTTGATATTATTATCACTTTCGACCCCTGCAATTGGACTTAATGGGGCTTCCAAAGCAATATAGCCTACATCTTTAGCAGCGTCCTTAAACTGTTTGACGTTTTCAGTTCCTGCTCGAAATAACCAGGGATTATCTGCTGATCCCCAGCTGAAACCCTGATTACTGTATCGTGTGCTTAAAGAACCATCGCTTTTCGATAATGCCAGACCATAAATAAATACATCGGCTTTAGTTCTTAAAGTGCTCACAGAGCTTTTAGCAGCTTCAGTTTTAGCAGCCTGATCTGCTCTAGCAATGATTTCAGCCATAGCAGCACTATCTGCATCTTTCATCATTCCGGCTAGAGCAGCTTCCAATTTTTTGTTGTATTCTGCTTTAACTAGTTCAATAATTCTTGCATCTACAATTGCTCCAATAATATTCTGCCTATCAACCGCCGTACTCCATTCAGTATTTGGAATCTGCTGATTAGCATTTTGCCCATATAGAAATTGAATCATTTCAAGGGTATTTAAATTTGCATATTCATCAGACTTATTTGGTCGCAGTGGCGTTAATTCATATTCTGTTGTGCCATCATGCTTGATATCATAATCAATACCTGGTGAGGTATTACCTGCACCATTATAATAATCATCACGACGTTGGTCATAATAGGCTTTCATAAAGTCTGTATTATAATAATAATCAACTAATTCTTGCTTAAATGCGTCCCGGTTAGCTTGTGTGTCATAAGTATTCTTAATCGTATTATAGTTATCATTATAAAAATCAGTTTTTAAGGTATCAAAGGCTTGCTGATACTCAGTTGCATAATTCTGCGTTCTTTCAACATGAAAAGCATTATCATATGTAGATTTATAAACTTTGTCGTATACACGCTGCCCAAGTTGGTTGTAATTCTCACCCGTCGGGATAATACGAATAAAGCCTGTATCTGCTTGTCCGGGGTTTTCAATGCCTCTGGCATAACTAGAACTAGCAGAAAGATCTTTAGGACCTTGAAACACCATTTTAAAATCATCAAGTACCAGCGCAACACCCTCACCGGTGGTGTCAGAAAGAGAAGAATCTGATAATTCCTGCATCGCATGTGCAGAAGGCAACAGGCTGAAACCGATTGTCATCGCCAAATAACTTTTGCGAAATTTAAATATATCCTTTATCTGAGCCATCTCACTCTTTCCTTTTTATTCGATGCTCCGCACCTTATGCTTCAGCTTCCCAGCCGCCAATCTTTGATTTTTTATAATGCATCGCATCTTTTTTATGGTTATGCGGAATCCATTATGCTGATTTTTGATACAGATGCCAAAGCCAATTAGGCGAAAAATAGCAGTTTCCGATGAATGAAAATCTCAAAAAAATAAACGGGACATAAAGTCCCGTCATTCAATATTTTAAAACAATTAGGTCTTCGGCAAAGTAACGCCTGTCTGACCTTGATATTTACCACCACGATCTTTATATGAGGTTTCACAGACTTCATCAGATTCAAAAAACAGCATCTGCGCTACACCTTCACCTGCATAAATACGCGCAGGAAGATTGGTAGTATTTGAAAACTCTAAAGTGACGTGTCCTTCCCACTCTGGCTCAAGCGGAGTCACGTTAACAATGATGCCACAACGCGCATAAGTAGACTTGCCCAAGCACACGGTCAAGACATTACGTGGAATGCGGAAATATTCGATGGTACGCGCCAAAGCAAACGAGTTAGGCGGAATGATACAGACATCCGACTCGATATCAATAAAGCTGCGTTCATCAAAGTTCTTCGGATCGACAATTGCAGAATGCACATTGGTGAATACTTTAAATTCACGTGCACAACGCACGTCATAACCATAGCTGGATACGCCATACGAAATCAGCTTTTGACCATTTTCATCCAAACGTACCTGGTTTTCTGCATACGGTTCAATCATGCCGTGTTTTTCGCTCATTTCGCGAATCCAACGATCAGACTTAATTGCCATTGATATAATCCAAAAATCTTAAGAACAAGTTATTGCGACGTACTTTAACTGAAATTGACACTAATGAAAATAAGTGAAAGGCTTAGAGCTAAAGTTGCCAAAAAATTGCTGATTGAGATCAGCTTATAAACTTAAAAGTGCAGAATAGCTTAAAGGAATGGAAAAGCTCATTAATACCAGCGAAGCCGTTTTCTGCAGGTTTTTCTGATTGAGCCAGCGACTGTTTTTTCTGGCCAGGATTGAACCCAGAAAAGTCCAGAAGAATGCAATCGGGATCAACAGAAGCAAGAAAACCAGCATATGAGTCACATAATGTTGGCCGCTTTTCCAGACAATGACAGGAAAGATCGCTGAGGCAAATAAAAGTGCTTTAGGATTAAGCAATGTTGCCAAAAATAATTCTCGTGCGCGAATCGAGACATTTTCAAGATTTTCGCTTATTTCTGCAGTCCGCCATAATTTCACAGCGAGAAATAGAATATAGCCAGCACTAAAAAGTTTGAGAATGGTCGGTAAAAGCGGAAGATGAACGGAAATTTTTCCAATCAGAATGCCCCATAAGCTAATGGCAATCAGATAACCAAAGGCTTCCGCAGGAATTAAACGAAATGTTTTTTTAAATCCGACCTGAATGCCTGAAGATGCCAATAAGGTATTGGTTGGGCCTGGTGTTAAAAGAATGGTTGCCACTAAACCAATAAAAAACCATGAAATCATAGTTTGACCTCGCTCTAATCCGAGTAGCATAGAAGAATTCGGTCAGTGCTGCAAAAAAATAATTGTAAGAGAACATATGATCTAAAATTTAAATTTATTTATTTTAATTAATTCAAATGTTTATATAAGCTTTCAGGATAAACACCTGATAGTCATTTCAGTCAATTTCGATCATTTAAATCGAGCTAATTTTAAAAATAAGAAATAAGAAGCCCTAGCTTTTAGCTAAGGCTTAAATATCTGAATTGTCTGTAGAATTAAAAAATTCGACTGTGGTCTTTCTCTGCTTTAGGTAACTGCGCTGCAATTTTCTCTGCAATCAGCATATAGCTTTCTGCAGCAGCATCTCCCGCGATCACTGACGGCGTTCCAGCATCGGCATTTTCACGAATTTTAGCATCCAAAGGTAAACGACCCAATAATGGGACTTGATATTGCTCAGACAGTTTATCGCCACCGCCTGTACCAAAAATCTGTTCCTCAAAACCACAATTTGAGCAGATATGGGTCGACATGTTTTCAATCACGCCCATGATCGGAATCTGCACGCGGTTAAACAATTCAATGCCTTTGGTCGCATCCAGCAAGGCCACGTTTTGTGGCGTTGTCACAATTACTGCGCCCGTTACCGGAATACGCTGCGCGAGAGTTAACTGGATATCACCTGTGCCAGGTGGCATATCAATCATCAGCACATCAAGGTCTGGCCATAGGGTCTGATTGAATAACTGCATTAATGCACCCGTGGCTTTTGGACCACGCCAGGCGACTGGAGTATTGTGATCTCCAGTTAAATGGCCAATTGATAATACCGCCATCCCATAGGCTTCGATAGGGACAAACTGCTCTGCTTCGATCATTGGCGTTTTGCCGGCATTGCCGAGCATAGTCGGAATACTTGGGCCGTAAATATCGGCATCTAGTACGCCTACGCGCAGGCCTAATTTCTGTAGAGCCAAAGCCAGATTTACAGTCGTGGTCGATTTACCTACGCCACCTTTACCAGATGACACCAGAATCACATTTTGAATCCTTGGGTGTTTTGGAACATCACGCTGTTGCGGCGCAGCTTTTTGAATCGGTGGATTATTTGGATCAGCTTCTTCTGTTTTTGCAGGCTGTGCCGACGCATCAACCACAGGGGGAAGATTGGGTTTTGCTTCCGCTTTAGGCTCGCTTGAACAGTTTTCACCTTCAGCATGGTTATGCCCGCAACCCCCTTCTTTCTTATGTCCAGTTTTCTGCTGAATCACATGCATATTCAGTTCTTGAATACCACATTTTTGCAAAGCTTCCGCCAGTTCATCATGAATCTGTTGCAGCTGCGCTTTTTCTTCTGGATAGGTATTCAAAGTGATTTGCAGAATCTCACCCTGTACATTGACCTGCGTAATACGATCTTTCAAGGCATTGCTGGAATTTGGCAAGATATAGTTTTGCAGTACGTTTTGCACAGCTTCTTCGTTCACCTCCTTGGAAGGCGAAAAAACCGATTTAAGCGAAGAAAGCCAAGACATAGGTTACTCCAAAAATGTAGATCGACATCTGAATCGCTTAGTTTAACGGGGTTTTAGGCGAAGGTTAAGCATTGTATTGGAGAAGATGAAAGAGATATCTTCAATTTCCAACCATTTTACTCGGTTTTCTGAAATGTTTTATGAAATCGTGGTGAATAGAAATAATGAAAAATGAATGATTGAGAGCAAAGAAAGGCGGATTATTTTGATGTAATAATTTTTTTACTGATCTTATGCGATCAAGCCACTTTAACCCTCTGTAATTAAAGTGGCTCTATGATCACAGACTATTTATGATTTTTATTGTTTTCAGATTTGTCCTTTTGATCCTTGATATTTTTATCCTGATCTTGTTTCGATTCGTCCTTTTTGGACTGAGAGTCGCTTTCTGAATCTGCATCTTTGGCATCTTGCTGCTGATCAGAATCACTTTCCTTCGATTGATTATCTTTCATTTTATTCATCGTATCAGTTGCCATCTGTTTCAGCTCAGCGAACTTAACCGAGGCTTCGCTGAATAAGTCTGTGATTTTCTGTCTGGTATCTTCAAACTTATGCATGGCTTCATCTTTTAAATTTGCCATACCTGCCTGCTGATCGTTCTGACCATCTTTAGCATGCTGTTTATCTGACTTGTTAGATGATTTATCTTGAGAGGCATGATCCGCTTTAGCCTTTTTCGCATCATCTGAACTTTGCTCAGTATTTTGCTGGTGGTCAGATTTTCCTTGTTTCAGCTCATTCAGAAGCTTTTCACCTTTTTGCAATAGGTCTTCACCTATCGCTATCGCTTTGGCTTTTAAGTCATCCATCTTAAAGCTTTCAGTTTTTTTATCAGACTGGTTCTCTTGAGAACTGTCTTTTTGTGCTGATTGCTCAGCATTTGTATCTTTACCGTTGTGCTGGGTATCAGATTTCTGATCAGCATGGGTCTGGGCACTTTGCCCGTTCTTATGTTCCTGATTGTGCTGTTTATCTATCTCATTTTGCTTTTGCTCTTTTGCAAGCTGATCATTCAATTCGCGTGCATGTTGTTCTTTATCTTGATTTTGCTTCGACGTATTATTTTGGTTCTGCTGAGTCATGAGGTACCCTCCTTAGGCATATCATATAAACAATCAGCCATTTTTTAGCACAAAGCATCACGCGAATCGGGCGAAGTAAGCAAACTGCAACAAAGCCTGTACATGTTGTTGCTATTGTTTGCAGAATGTAGCATGAGCTGAGTTAAATCCGTATTGCAAGGTTATATGCTAAGGACGATGCAGGTTTTTGTATTCGGTTTTCCAAGTCCGTCTATTCATTGGGTTTCAGCAAAGCATTTCTTTGTAATCCCCTCGGCATCATGTAAAATTATGGCCCATTGCATAATGAATACGAATGAGAGAGTGAATCCGTGCGTAAAATTTTAGTCACCAATGCCCTTCCTTACGCCAATGGCCCGATTCATATGGGTCACTTACTTGGCTATATCCAAGCAGATATTTGGGTACGTGCCATGCGTGCGATGGGTCATGATGTGACTTATGTCTGTGCGGATGATGCTCACGGAACCGCGATCATGCTACGTGCCGAAGCGAATGGCATTTCACCTGAAGCGCAAATTGCCAATGTGCAAAAAGAACACATTCGTGACTTTGACGGTTTCGGTGTGCATTTCGATCATTATGATTCTACACATAGCGATACCAACCGTGCCCGTGCGTCAGAAATCTATGTGAAAAACCGTGATGCGGGCAATATTGCAGTTCGTCCGGTGACCCAGCTTTTTGATCCTGAAAAAGGCATGTTCCTGTCAGACCGTTTCATTAAAGGCACCTGTCCGAAATGTAAGGCAGAAGATCAGTACGGCGACTCATGTGAAGTCTGCGGTGCAACTTATAATGCGACAGAGTTGTTGAATCCGCATTCCACTTTAAGTGGCGCAACTCCAGTCGAAAAATCATCTGATCATTACTTCTTTAAATTGCCAAATTTTGGTGAATACCTGCAAAAATGGACTCGTGATGAAGGTCGCTTGCCGGTATCGATTGCCAACAAGCTGGACGAATGGTTTGAAAATGGCTTGAATGACTGGGACATCTCACGTGATGCGCCATACTTCGGTTTTGAAATTCCAGATGCGCCAAACAAATATTTCTATGTTTGGGTGGATGCGCCGATTGGTTATATGTCGAGCTTTGAAAACTACATCAAAACCAAACGCCCTGAATTGAATTTTGATGACTACTGGAAAAAAGATTCTGAAAATGAAGTCTATCACTTCATTGGCAAAGACATCGTATATTTCCACGCCCTGTTCTGGCCGGCAATGCTGGAAGGTGCAAACTACCGTACGCCATCAGGTTTATTCGTGAATGGTTTCTTGACGGTAAATGGCCAAAAGATGTCAAAATCTCGCGGCACCTTTATTAAAGCGGAAACCTATTTAGAGCATTTAAATCCTGAATATCTGCGTTATTACTTTGCGTCTAAACTTTCTGACAAAGTTGAAGATTCTGACCTGAACCTTGATGATTTCGTTCAGAAAGTAAATTCAGATTTGGTCGGTAAAGTCGTGAATATTGCCAGCCGTTGTGCGAAATTCATCAACACTAAATTTGATAACAAGTTAAGTGCAACATGTGCTGAACCTGAATTGGTACAAAGCTTTATTGATGCAGGTAGTTCAATTGCTCAGGCTTATGAAGCACGTGAATTCTCTGCGGCAATTCGTGAAATCATGGCACTGGCAGACAAAGCCAACCAGTACATCGACGAGAAAAAGCCTTGGGCACTTGCTAAGCAAGAAGGTCAGGAACAACAGGTTCATGATGTATGTTCTGTGGGGATCAACCTGTTCCGTCAATTGGCAGTTTACTTGGCTCCTGTATTGCCGACACTAGCTCAACAGGTTCAAGATTTCTTGCAACTTGAAAGCTTCGATTTTGCTTCTCGCAAAACCATTCTAGTGGGTCATGAAATTGCATTGTTCCAACCCTTAATGCAACGTGTAGATCCAAAAGCGGTTGCTGCCATGGTGGATGCATCTAAAGATTCTTTAGCTGCTCCTGCTGCTGAACCAGCAAAAGCTGAGAAGAAAAAAGAGAAGAAGATTGAAAAGAAAGCTGAACCTAAAGTCGGTGAAGCTGAAATCATTAATATTGATGATTTTATGAAAGTTGACCTGCGTGTGGCTGAAGTTTTGGAAGCGGCTACGGTTGAAGGTTCTGACAAACTGCTTCAACTCACTTTAAACGTTGGTGAAGCTGAGCCACGTAATGTGTTCAGTGGTATTCGTGAGTTTTACCAACCTGAAGACTTAAAAGGTAAACTGGTGGTGATGGTGGCAAACCTTGCGCCACGTAAAATGCGTTTTGGTATTTCAAACGGAATGGTTTTAGCTGCGGGTAATGGCGACGGTGTTTGGGTAATTTCACCTGAATCTGGTGCTAAACCGGGTGATAAAGTGTCTTAAGATTTCCATTTTAAGCAAAGAAAGCCTCTACTGATGTAGGGGCTTTTTTATTTTACCTCTCCCTAGCCCTCTCCTTGAAGGAGAGGGAAATTCATTGTGAGGTTTAGGATTGCATTCAATCAGATGACGTAAGACATGGATGTCGCCCGTTCGTTAGGGGCACATGGACGTGCCCTCTAACGAACAAAGGGGTTTTGTTACTTTTGCCCCGACAAAAGTAAGGAATATTATTAATTAATGCTTAAATTAAAATTTTTTAAAATTATTACTTTTTCCTCATCAGATTTTCCTTTAAGAGAAAGACCTGCTTCATATATAGACATAAAATTAGTATCTATATGATTAATATCAGGAAGGTATTCATAGTTTAAAATCATCTCACACTCAGCTTTATACATTTTTTCATCAAACCAATTAAGATTTAAATTAAGCCAGTTTGTAAGTTCTAAGAAATTATCTGCTTTATTATCTCCAGCCTTTTCAAGCATATAGTTTTCAAGCGCTATAGGATAATTATTATTTTTAGCTGCAAAAATAGCGTCATAGATCATAAAAATAAGGATATTGCCTGAAAACTGAATTGGGTAATCTAAGAAATCATTTCTTAAATTATATTTAATCCTTATCTTCTTAGAATGTGCATAATATTTATGTTCTAAAAATCTTATTCGCCTACTAAATGATTCTAGAATCAGTCCCTGTATAGCATTCGTTGAATTTAAAACTAATTCTTCGAAGGTATACAAAACGATATTTGTATTTTTTGCTGCTTCAAGTGCCCCTGACTGAAAACCAACTTCAGAAATAATAAATCCCTTATCAGCTCCTATATCGTCCACTATTGTTCTTAAAGCTAATACCTTTTCTTTAGGGACTTTAGTTTTCCAATATTTTGCCTCTATAACCCATTTAATATTTGTACATAAATATTGTGAGGTGACAAAGACATCTAAATCATGATCCGTCCTTATACCTTTGATAGGTTGATTTGTTTCAGCTTTCACACCTAAACTTCTAAAATGTAGTGCAATTTTTTCCTGAAAATTAAACCATTCTTTTGTCATAACCTTATTATTCATATCAACTTTCAGTTATTTGTACATGATATCAATTGGAATATTAACCCTACACAAAAAATTATTCTCGTGATAGAAATATTCCATCCCGTTAAAACTTATAAAAAAACCTTTGAAAACTTTAAAACCCCTCCTCCTAGCCCTTGGCATAATAACCCTCACCACCCAAGCTGCTGAAACCACTATTCAAGCCCTAAAATAAGTCGCTGGCTAATCCCCTCATAAAATCCAAATATAAAAAAGCCTCTATTTCTAGAGGCTTTTTTATTGCTGGGTCACTTAGCCTTGCAACACAAATTCCCAAATCACATAACCCAGTCCAAAACCAAGTAGTGAATATAAGGTAATAATGAAAAATACAAAGCTGGCATTGTTTTTTCTTTTCCAAAAACTCATCGCGACACCCAAAGCTTGTTCGTAATACCCCATGTTAACGAGCTTTTCATAAAAAGTGAAATGTATCTAAGCATTTTATTTATAATAATATTTTCATTAAAAATAAATTCTTTACTTTCAAAAAATCAATATACAGATTCAAACTGATTTTTTAGTACAGATGCCAAATCAGCACTTCCATTTTAAAAAATGGTAAATATATTCATATTCTTTTTTGCTGGCATCCGTGCTAATACATAGAATTGACTTTAATTACATAAGAATAGCTATGAAATACTTCACTTCTACTCTCGTCATGTCATTGCTTGCTTTAGGTTCAATGGCGGGTATCTCTCAAACACATGCACAATCCGTTTCTAGCACCCAACAACAAAAACAGGTTCCCGGTTATTATCAACATAACTTCGGGGATTACCAAATTACTGCCCTGCTAGATGGCACCAATTATCTGTCCAAAGCCTTATTTAAAGATATTCCAGCAGCTCAAGCCGACCAGATATTGAAAAAATACTACGTCGATCAAGCTAAAGGCATCCAAACCTCCGTGAATGCCTTTCTGGTCAATACAGCCAAGGAAATGGTTCTGGTCGATAGCGGGACTTCAAGCTGTAATGGTCCACACCTAGGTTCAGTGTATTCCAATTTAAAGGCTTCAGGGCATAAACCTGAACAGATCAATGCCATCCTGCTCACGCATTTACATCCAGACCATGTATGCGGTATAAGTAATAATAGTGTTGCCAATTTTCCCAATGCCAACATTTATGTGTCTCAAGCTGAACTGGATTTCTGGATAAATCCCACAACGGTAGAAAAATTACCAAAAGCCAAGCAGGCAGGTTTTTTGGGCACAGTCGATAAAATCAAGAAAGCCATTGCACCCTATCAGGCCAAGAATCAGCTCAAAACCTTTAAAACTGGCGATCAAATCCATGCTTTCGATGTTATCAGTTCGGCTGGACATACACCGGGGCATTTTGGTTTTAGCTTAAAATCTAAAGGTCAGCAGATGGTGTTTATTGGAGATATTGTGCACTCACATACGCTGCAGTTTGATCGCCCACAGACCGGCGTTGACTTTGATGTCGATCCGAAAAAGGCGATCGAAACCCGCTTAAAATATTTTGCTGAATATGCGAAAAATGGTCAGACGGTAGCAGCACCACATTTGCCATTTCCGGGGATTGGACATATTTATTCTAAAGACAATAAAAGCTATCAGTGGATTCCGGTACATTTTAAAGATTAATTGAATACTTCAATAATTTTATCTAAGCATGAAACCCTAATTTTTTAGGGTTTCATTTATTTTAAATATCCTTCAGCGAGATTCCCTATGACTTGGTAAATTTAAAACTTGAATGACGCTTTGAAATTTAAAAGCAATAGTTTCGTTTATTTTTAAATTTTTTCTTAAAAATTTTACTTTTTACGTGCACCTTTAGCATGCTTTTTTAGCACCGTTTTTCTTACGATAAATATAAACACCTAAAAATATAATATAAATCTGAATTTTATGAACTCTCGCCATGTCTTAGTTTGGTGCAAAAAAATAGTAACGTGCTTTATATCGAGTCTTATCAATTTCAAGAAATTCTTCATCAAAATTTCCCTTGCTTAGCCCTCTTCTACAATCAATTTGCCTCTATATACTGATTTTCTTTTGTGATCCCGCGCACTAAATTGGAACGCACCATGCAAAATATAGACTTATTATTTCTTCTTCTCGGTGCAGTTCTAGTGCTTGCCATGCATGCTGGATTTGCTTTTTTAGAGCTTGGAACAGTTCGACATAAAAACCAGGTCAATGCCCTAAGTAAAATTCTAACCGACTTTGCCATCTCCGCCATCGCCTATTTTTTAGTGGGCTACTATATTGCCTACGGTCAGCACTTTTTCCATGATGCTGCAACCTTGTCTGCCGATCATGGCTACAATCTGATGCGCTGTTTTTTCCTGTTGACTTTTGCTGCAGCAATTCCAGCGATTATCTCTGGAGGGATTGCAGAGCGTGCCAAAATGCGTTCACAGGCTTTAGCGACATTATTTCTGGTTGCGCTGATCTATCCGTTTTTTGAGGGTATGATCTGGAATGGCAACCTTGGTTTTCAGGATTGGCTGACCCATGCATTTGGTGCAAGTTTTCATGATTTTGCCGGCTCAGTTGTCGTTCATGCAATGGGCGGCTGGATGGCACTTGCCGCAATAATCCTACTTGGTGCGCGTCATGGCCGTTACAAAAATGATGGCCGGATCACCGCGCATCCTCCTTCATCAATTCCTTTTTTGGCTTTGGGTTCATGGATTCTGATTGTGGGATGGTTCGGCTTCAATGTCATGAGCGCGCAGCGGCTGGATGCCATTTCTGGACTGGTCGCTATTAACTCTTTGATGGCCATGGTCGGTGGAACAATAGCAGCCAAAGTTGCGGGGAAAGATGACCCCGGCTTCCTGCATAATGGTCCCTTAGCAGGTCTGGTGGCGATTTGTGCAGGATCAGACGTCGTTCATCCCTTGGGTGCTTTTTTTATCGGGATCAGCGCCGGCATTATTTTTGTGAAACTCTTTACCTATACCCAAAATAAACTCAAAGTAGATGATGTATTGGGGGTTTGGCCTTTGCATGGCGTTTGTGGTGCTTTTGGCGGATTAGCTGTGGGTATCTTCGGTCAGCAATGGCTTGGAGGAATGGGAGGAGTGTCTTTAATTTCACAACTCATAGGTACAGTGCTGGCGATTGTCATTGCTTTGGCGGGTGGTTTTTTGGTGTATGGCCTGCTTAAGGTTTTGATGGGTATTCGCCTGACTGAGGAAGAAGAGTTCAATGGTGCAGACTTGTCGATTCATCGTATTTCTGCTAATTCGGAAGAAAATACTTTTTAATAGATATAAAAAAAGCCTCTACGACTAGGGGCTTTTTTTATTTATAAGCAGAGCATCTAGATGAAGTAATTACTTCATACCAAAAATTAATTTTAAGCCAAGTACCGTCATAACTGCCCCTGCTGCGCGGTCAAACAAAGCCTTAAACTTCAAATAAACACGACGTGGCTTTTCCGCAGATAATGCAACTGCGACTAGTGAACACCAGCCTGCATCAATAAAGAAACATAAGACAGGCAAAACAAAATAAAAATACGTTGGAATTTCTTTGGGCAATAACGCGGTAAAAATACTGGCCAGCACAATCGCAATTTTGGGATTGGACAACTGTGTGATTAAACCAGTGGTAAAAGCACGGCGTAAAGACATCTGTTTGCTAATGGTTGTATCCGCTTCGATCGGATCTTTGGCATGTTTAATGATTTTAAACGCCAGCCAAAGTAAATATAAACCACCACAAATTTTTAAGGCCAGGTACGCTGAGGGTACAGCCAGTAAAAATGCCTGCAAACCGAGAACCGCCAGCAGACCAAAAATCGCTGCACCGAGACCAGTACCCAATGCAGTAAATAAACCATGTTTACGTGAAATGGCAATTGAATTTTTTGCCACATAAATAGAAGTTGGCCCGGGACTCATTGCGCCTAACATCAGGGCAAAAGCAATCGAACCTAAAATCCAGAATGATTCCACGAGATAACCTGACTTAAAAATTGAAGGGCTATTTTAAGCAAAAACCTGACAATTTGCTGTAAAAATTTCTGGATTTGTCATGAATTTCAACTATACCAATTACTTAAGGTTTCAACTGATCCTGAGCACTCAAATGCTTGTCTAGCAGTTGATAATCCTGCTCATATACAGGTACGCCACCAATAATCATGGTACGGGTTTCTGTTTTAGGTTTATTCAACGCATCATCACAGCCCGACAGGCTGAGCAGTATGCCGACCAACACAGCATAGGATAATATTTTCATTATTCTACCCTCCTCAGGGTTTCCTCTGTTTAGATTAGCATTATTGCTTAAATAGTCAGCAGAATATTTGTGACAATCTACAACCAATTCGACAGCGATCAGCTCGCTATTGCCTATTCAAAAGCTCTGATTTTTAGCACTTCCGCTATAATGCCTCCTTCATAAACTTTGCGAACTTTTATGTTTGAAACCATTGCCCAAAATATTCCAGATCAACAGATTAGTTTTCACGATATTACTTTAATAATACGTCGTCTGGATCTGGTGCATCCACAAATCTCGGGCAACAAGTTTTTTAAACTGAAATATAATTTTCTTGAAGCCAAAAGACAGGGTTATCAGCATATTCTGAGTTTTGGAGGTGCTTATTCCAATCATATTGCTGCTACTGCATTTGCCGCACAGCAGTTTGGTTTTCAGAGTGTTGGAGTGATTCGGGGTGAAGAACTGGCTGATCGACCATTGAATCCAACATTAGCCACCGCCCAAGAATTCGGGATGCAGTTGCATTTCGTCAGTCGTGATGAATATCGGCGCAAGCAACAGCCTGAGTATTTGGCCGAACTCGCTCGACAATTTCCTGAACATTATGTGATTCCTGAAGGTGGAACCAATGCTTTGGCGATTCAAGGGTGTCAGGAAATATTAAAAGATAGCGATGCGCAATTTGATGTGATTTGTTGTGCAGTAGGCACCGGTGGCACCATCAGCGGATTGATCGAAGCCAGTTACGCGCATCAACAGATCTTAGGATTTTCCGCACTGAAAGGTTCATTTTTAAAAGATGAAGTCGCCCAACTAATGAATAAAACCAACTGGAACATTCTCGATGATTATTGCTGTGGTGGCTATGCCAAAACTAGTGCAGCCTTGGTACAGTTTATCCGGGATTTTGAAGCCGAATTTTCAATTCCACTGGAGCAGATCTACACGGCTAAAATGCTGATGGGGATTTTTGATCTGATCGAGAAAAATTATTTTCCGGCTGGGGCAAAACTGTTGGTGATTCATACTGGTGGTCTGCAAGGCCGTAATATTCCCTTTGGTTTTACAGCAATTTAAGCTTGAATCGGTTGATTGTTATTTAAGGCAATTAACCCTTTGACCAAGCGGTAGATATGCCAGATAAAGACCAGAAATACAATCAGGAAACCAATCAAGATCACAGTCAATAAGCCACCGACGATATAGCCCAGCAAACTGATCCAGAAGGTTTTAATTTGCCAGTCGACATGACTTTCCAGCCAGGTACCGCGCATTTCATCACGCTTGATATA
This sequence comes from Acinetobacter sp. 129952, assembly GCF_056642055.1. The sequence goes on from NZ_JBWVSU010000002.1 coordinate 338,614, forward strand.
ATTCATCACAATCGCAATAAATGGGGTCAGACCAAGAAAAAATCCTAAAATATAAAGAATATATGTAATCAGATTATATTGTTTTAAATCCTCCGCGCTTGCCATTCGCTTTTCCTTGTTATTATGTTTTTAGTTTGTACAAAAACTATGCATGAGTTTTAGATAGCTTTCAAATATTTTATGTTTAAAATACGCTGTAAATTTGCAATCACGGAACTGATTTTTCTGGAATAGAGAAAGCTGAAATAAAATTGTCTATAATGCTTCACTTTTCTTCTCCCTTGAGTGTGTGATGTCTTCCAAGCAATACGATGTTCTAGTCATAGGTGCCGGTGCGTCAGGTTTAATGACGGCGTATATGGCTGCGCAACGTGGGCGTAAAGTCGTGGTGGTGGAAAAAGCCAATAAGGTTGGCAAAAAAATCCTGATGTCTGGCGGTGGTAAATGTAATTTCACCAATCTGGAAGTCGAATCGAGCAATTATATTTCACACAATCCACATTTTGTGATTTCAGCTTTAACGCGTTATACCAACTGGGACTTTATCGGCCTGGTATGTGAATATGGCATTGCCTATGAAGAGCGCAAACATGGGCAGCTATTTACCTTAAATGGTGCAAAAGATATCTTGTCGATGCTGCTGGCAGAATGTGACAAAACTCGGCTGGTTGATATTAAAACCAGCTGCGAAGTGAAAGCAGTGAATCCAGTCGATGATCAAGGCTTTCAGGTGGCAACCTCACTGGGATATTTTGAAGTTGAATCTGTAGTCGTGGCATCCGGTGGTTTATCGATTCCTACGCTTGGCGGTTCAGGCATTGGCTATGAGATTGCAAAACAGTTTGGACATCACGTCTATCCAACCCGTGCCGGACTGGTTCCATTTACCTTCTCTGACGGATTTAAAGAAGTCACCACGCGCTTAAGCGGCAATGCCGTAGAAGCAACACTCTCGAATGAGCTTAATAGCTTTACCGAAGCGCTACTATTTACCCATCGCGGTTTAAGTGGGCCAAGTTCCCTGCAACTTTCCAACTACTGGAATGTCGGGCAGAGCTTTAAGGTAGATTTTCTTCCAAGTGTTGATCTGTTGGATTTCTTCAAATCCAAAAAACAAAGCCAGCCCAAAGTCTTGTTACGTACACTACTAAATGAATATTTACCGAAAAGTGTGGTGGCTGAATTACAAAGTATAATCTGGACTGAAAGCGCTGAAACTGCCATTGGCAATATCAGTGATGACAAGCTGGAACAGATTGCGGCACGTCTGCATGGCTTTGAAGTGAAACCTTCAGGAACTGAAGGCTACCGCACAGCGGAGGTGACTTTGGGTGGTGTAGACACCACGGAAGTATCCTCAAAAACCATGGAAAGTAAAAAGCAGAAAGGCTTGTATTTTATTGGTGAAGTGCTGGATGTTACCGGACATTTGGGCGGTTATAATTTCCAATGGGCATGGTCATCGGCACATGCCGCATCGGAATATGTTTAATCAATAGATGATCTGGATTGATACTTTATTCATTCCAGATAATCTGTTTTAAACAGGTTGAGATTGGCCGTATTTTTTAAACGGTCAATCGTCAGCTGCATTTGCTGCGCTTCTCGCAGACATAGCGGCACTTCATTTGCTGAAAATGCCATGAATTTATGTTGCAGTGCTTTCCACATATTGTTGATCTCCTTTTCTTTATATTTTTAATGCAAGAAAAATACCAAAATCATTTTAGTATTCACTTGAATATTCTATATTTTTTAAAAAATAAATTCTATTCCTAGCGACTGAGCAGGATTGACTTCTCAGTTAAATTCGTCTGCCTCTGGTATTTTCTTATCCAGCTCCCGCTCAGACTGCTCGTCCTGCTTGCTCTTTACAAAAATAAATCGATAGGCAGCGGTAAAAAAGCCAATCGTAATTCCTGCAATGACTAAAGGCGCCAGAACTTTGTTAGGTTTCTTGGTATTCATTCATTTTTCCTTATGACTGAACAAAATCGACCACATGAGCGTGGTCGATTTTGCTTAAAAATAAAAGGTTATTTCAGGTCATCTTTTTTCTGAGTTGAACGGTCAATATCGACATCTGGCTCTTTTTCTCCGGTTGAACCAAATGGATTATTGGCTGGTGGATGAGTCGGATCGACTTTTACTGAATCTGGTACGGCCTGATCCGCATCCGGATTGACAGGATCAATACCTAATGACTCATCATCCTGTGGTGCAGTGGTAAGGATTGCCGGGGTAGTATGGGATAAATCCGTACTCATAGGCGTACTCTTGTCTGAATCCTGATTTGGCACGATGCCTGCTCCTGGAGTTGTGATTGAGGAATCGCTAGTACCCGTAGCAGTTTGCGAACCACCAGAGGACTGGCTCATTGAGCTATCTGTAGAACTCATACCCATCGCCGCACCTGTAGTACCTGACATGTCGGCTGCACTTGTACCTGTGGTCTTGCTACCTAATCCAGAAAATATGCTGTTCTCAGCTTTTTCTTTGACTGGATTGGGTTCTTTAGCTTCTCGTTTGGCTTTATCAATCAAATCTGTGAGTACACGCTCCGCAGGTTGACGACCACCCAAACCAAATGCCAAGGCAAATGCCACTGCTACAGCACCCAAAGTTAGACCAAATGCCAAGTTAACAATTGAATCGGCAATACCCATGGCACGCAGACCCATTGCCACAACGAGTCCCATGATCAGAACACGAACCAGATTGGCTAACCAGCGTGAGCTGTTATATTCACCACGTTGTACGATATTCGCAACAATATTTGCCAGCCAGAAACCGATTACCAGAATCACCGCACCGAGCAGGATATTGGCACCGAAGTAGATGAACATTGCAATAAGACCACTGATCTGTTCAAAGCCCAGACGGTTCGCTGCTTCAGATACCGCAAATAGCATGGTGAATAAAACGATCAGGAAACCGACTACACTGGAAAGTTTAGTCGTGCCTAAAAAACGCTGGATATCCAGTTTGGCAGGAATTTCATCAACACCTGTACCGGCAACTACTTCAACTACCAGACGTGCTACCAGTTTAGAGACCACATACGCCAGAATCAGAATCAACGCAGCAGCGATAATATTCGGAATGGCATTCATGATTTCATATAGCATGGCTGTAGCAGGCTGAGAAATGGCCTCGATACCCAATGCTTCAAATGCAATGATCAGTGCCGTAATGATCACCACGGCGAAGATAAATGAACCAATCACCTGAGAAACATTCGAGTTTTTGAAGATGCCTACTTTTTCAGCATGTTGCTGTACGTTCAGACTGTTTAATAGTCCTTCAACAATACCGCGCACAATTTTCGCCAGGATATAACCGACAAAAATGATGACTGCAGCAATGAAGATGTTTGGTAAGTAACTAACAACATCGGTCAGCATATTTTGAACTGGTAACAACAGACCGTTGAGACCCAAAATAGACAGTACGATTGGCAAGAACAGCAATAAAATTAACCAGTAAGCAATTTCACTGATGTTTTTACTAATCGGACTGACACCGACTTCAGCACTGAGTTTTTCATCGAGTTGCGTTCGGTCCAGTAGCTTTTGTAACCCTATCTTGACCAGATTGGCCACAATCCAACCTATGAATCCGACTGCAATTGCACCTAGTAACTGCGGGATAAATAACAGGAATTGCTGGATCATATTACTGAATGGACCGCTGACACTGGTAAGATTAAGTACATTCAGCGCACCAATCACGGCAATAATCAGAATAATCCAGAACACGACGCGGGCGATAATGCTCTCCACATTGGAGTGATGACCTGTCGCCGTATTTAAATGTGTATTGGTACCCAGTTTCTGCAAGAGCTTTTTAACGCCTGCCGAGACCAGTAACGCAATGATCCAGCCAATTACTAATATGGCAATTGCACTAAGAATGGGATGGAACTGATCCCAATAGTACATGGCATCGAAGCCACCACGCGGGCTTCTCATATAATCATTCATGTTGTTCTACCCTCTTTGTTATTAAGCTATTTATCTGAAATCGGGGGCATCTCCCTGAAACAATCAGCCCCTTCTTTTTCCGGATTCATATTAGATTTGATGTTTTCAGACTCAAGCCAGGTAGATGGCACTACCTTAAAACATCACCATCCATTGCAAAAAAGCCCCAGTGGTTCACTAGAGCTTTTCAGGTATTTTCAGTTATTGAGTCGCCTGTCCATCAGTCGCAGTTGCTGTTGCTTCTGTGCCATCACCCACGGTTGCTGTAGCTTCCGTTCCATCATTCATGGTGGCGGTGCCTTGTGTAGGCTCACCGACTGGAGTTGAATTATTTGGGGTAGCAGGCTGTACATTCGGATTTGGATGTCCTGGAGGAGCATCATTCGCATCTGGATTCATGTCAGCAAACATATAGAACAGTAGTGCGAGTAAAAAAATACCGACCAAAATCAAGATATAAACAGGGATACGCTTTTTCTGCGTCACGTCTGCCTGATGATTTAAAGGTGGTTTTTTATTGAAATCATCGACCATAACCATCCTCACTCTTTGTTATTCATAAGTAGATTTTTAGAATAACAAGCTGTGAATAGGGCTTCTGTGACAAAACATGGTGAGATGGTGACGGGATGTAAGTCACTAATCCATCAGAATTCTCTGCTAGATGCTACTTTAAAATAGCCGTTTGGCTGGGCTATGTTGCATATCGACTGGGGTTTCGTGTTCATCTTTCAACTGCACCCCTGAAAGCTGTAACTCACAGGATTTACGCATCAATGCGACCAGTCGCTGGATAGCTAGTGGATAGGCCAAGCCCGCAGAACGGACATTGGAAATACAGTTGCGCAAGGCATCATGACACCCTTTAAAAGCATTATAAGTGTAATAAATTCCCATACTATCGGGTGAGCTCAAACCCGGCCGTTCGCCAATTAGCATGACCAGCATTTTCGCCTGTAAAATTTCTGCCAATTCATCACCCAGTGCCACACGACTGCCACGGGCAATCACTAAGGGGGCAATCTGCCAGCCTTGTTCTTTGCATGCCTCTAGCAAGGCCGGAATAAAATGCAGGCTATTTTCCTCAATGGCACGTGCTGATAGTCCATCTCCCAGCACAATGGCTACATCCCAATGTTGCTGATGTTCGGCCCGGTATTGCTGCAATATCGTTTTGGACTGTTCTGAAAGCACACGCCCAAGATCGGGACGTTTAAGATAAAGATCTTTCTCTACCGCTTGGCTTTCAATTTCCAGAATGGGCAGTCCGGTTTTACTCAAATCTGATTTTAAGGCTTTGATATCAAGTGGCTTCAGTACCGCATCTTTGGCCTGGGCATGCGCCAGTTGAAATTCCAGACTTGGTCGAGTCGGCAAGCTGCCCCCAGTTCGACCTAAGGCAATCCGTGCATCAGTAAAGGCTTTTAACTTCTGCCAGGGATTATCCTGCAATTGAGACTCAAATTTCACATCAGCAATTAGTTTCATAGCACTTCTTCAAGACAAGATCAGACGTGAAAATTGCTTCGGCAATTCGGTCGGCCAGTGCAACTGATTAGACTGTTGCGCCAAAATTCCCTGCTGCTCCAGCCAGTGGTCAAATTCAGGAGCTGGTTTCAGTCCTAATAACTGTCGAATATAAAGAGCATCATGAAAGGATGTCGTCTGATAGTTCAGCATCACATCATCTGAACCGGGAATACCCATGATAAAATTCAATCCGGCATTGGCAAGCAAGGTCAGCAGTATATCCTGATCGGCATCGGCATGATTGGTGTAGCAAATATCACAGCCCATTGGCACACCGAGCAGCTTGCCACAGAAATGATCTTCCAGCCCGGCCCGGATAATCTGCTTGCCGTTATAGAGATATTCTGGCCCGATAAAGCCGACTACAGTATTGACCAGCAAGGGATTAAACTTACGCGCCACGGCGTAGGCACGCGCTTCCAGGGTCTGTTGATCCACGCCATGATGGCCATTGCTGGATAAGGCACTGCCCTGTCCGGTTTCAAAATACATGACATTTTGGCCCACTGTGCCGCGTTGCGGGCTTAAGGCAGCTTCATAGCCTTCCTGCAGCAGCGCCAGATTGATACCGAAACCAGTATTGGCTGTTTAGGTTCCCGCAATGGACTGGAACATCAGATCAATCGGAACATTTTTATTTGCCAGCTGAATGCCAGAAGTAATATGGGTCAAAACACAAGATTGAGTCGGAATCTCATATTCCTGAATGACATGATCGAGCAGTTTGAGCAGCTCAGTCAAATTCTGCAGATTATCTGTGGCCGGATTAATCCCGATCACGGCATCACCATTGCCATACATTAGTCCATCCAGAATCGAAGCTGAAATGCCTATCAGATCATCAGTCGGGTGGTTCGGCTGCAAGCGGGTAGAAAGATGCCCTGCCAGCCCGATGGTATTTCTGAACCGAGTCACTACTCGGCATTTTTTTGCCACCAGAATCAGATCCTGATTGCGCATGATTTTACTAACCGCTGCGACCATTTCTGGAATCAGGCCCATTTTTAAAGCAGCAAGTTTTTCTGTGGTGGCATCTGCACTCAGCAGCCAGTTACGGAAATCTCCGACAGTAAAATGCGAGATTGGATAAAAGGCATCAGCATCATGTTCATCCATGATCAGGCGGGTGATTTCATCCTCTTCATAAGGAACCACTGCTTCTTTCAAAAACTGCTGTAATGGTACTTCTGCCAGACGCATTTGTGCAGCGACACGCTCGGTTGCATCCACGGCCGCAATCCCTGCCAGCTGATCACCAGAACGTTCAGGCGTAGCCTTGGCCAATAAGGTTTTTAAATCCTCAAAGACATAATGCTGACTGGCCACATTGATCTGATACAGCATAAGCGTATTCTCCCTGCAAGATGGTTTATTTCAATTCCTTTTCTGCTGCCTCGATACGGACAAATTCTTCTTCCGGTGTACCGGCCACCAGATGATGACGGCTATACAGTAGGAAATAGAGAATCAGTGCCACGTAAATAGCGGCTGCCATTAACCAGACTTTTGGATCGACCAGAAAGCCTGCAACCACTGCAATCGCAGCAAGTACCAGCGCAATGGACGCAGTCACAATACCGCCCGGTGCTTTATACGGACGTGCCAGATTTGGTCGAGACAGTTTAAGCTTGATGTAGGACATCATCATCAAGACATAGGAAATGGTGGCACCAAAGACCGCCATCAGAATCAGCAGATCACCTTCACCTGAAAGGGACAGCAGGAAGCCAATAATCCCCGGAATAATGATGGCCAAATAAGGTGCATGATTGCTGTTGGTTAAGGACAATTTTTTCGGTAAATAACCGGCACGTGAGAGCGCAAAAATTTGACGGGAATAGGCATAGATAATCGAGAAGAAACTGGCAATCAGACCAGCGAGACCGACAAAATTCACGAAACTTGCCATCCAGGTATTGGCACCATAGACCGCCACCAAGGCATCCACCAGCGGTGCACCAGAATCTTTAAGCGTATCTGCACCTGCTGCGCCAGGACCGAGCAACAAAATACTTAGCGCAAAGAATGCCAGAATCAGCATGGAACCAATCAGGCCACGCGGCAAGGATTTAGCTGGCTCTTTGGCCTCCTCTGCTGCCAGCGGGACACCTTCAACTGTCAGAAAAAACCAGATCGCATAAGGCACTGCTGCCTAGATGCCCAGATAGCCCAATGGCAGGAAACTGCTTGCACCCGCCGCTTCCGTACTGACCGCAATATCAAACAGGTTTGCACTATTAAAATGAGGCAACATGCCAAAGATAAACACCATCAAGGCAACCGCAGCAATTGCGGTAATCACAAACATGATCTTGAGTGCTTCACCTGCACCTTTCAGATGCAAGCCCATAAACACCAGATAGCTCACCAGATAAATGATCCAGCCACCAATACCAAACAAGGCTTCGCAATAGGCACCAATGAAACAGGCAATTGCTGCCGGAGCAATGGCATATTCAATCAGGATGGCACTCCCGGTCAGATAGCCGCCAAAGGGACCAAAAGCAGTACGAGCAAAACTGTAACCCCCACCTGCAGTCGGCAGCATGGTCGACATTTCGGACATGGCCAGACACATACACAGATACATAAATGCCACTACAATGGTCGCAATAAACATGCCTCCTCAACCCGCCTGTGCCAGACCAAAATTCCAGCCAGCGAAGTCACCGGAAATTACGTAAGCTACTCCCAGACTGACGAGAAGCAGCCAACCTACGGCGCCTTTCTTGAGCTGGCGCAAGGCAAAATAATCTTCCTGTACTTCTGTTTCAGTCACACTGGTATCAATCACACTTTTTGACTCTGACATAGCAACCTCGTTGTTTTTATCATTGTTCCCTGAAGATATGCATAAGCCATACCAGTTCCGCAGGCTTTAGTGAAGACAGTTGATACGCTGCCTTTCAGCGATGAAATGCGTTATAATTATCCACCTTCTCATTTATACACCCGAGTTATATGGCGTATCGTCAACAAAGTGTATCGCTTGATCTTGATACTGACGTCACACATCAATGTACGCTGCACTACAGCCGTGATCAGCATCTGATTGGAATTATTGAATTTAGCAAGCCAAGCTTCCTGCTTCGCTGGCAGGATCTGGAATATTTCCGTCGTCGTACCGAAGAATTTTCCGTGATGCCTTTTCCGGACTGTGTGAATGCGATGATTATCGATATTCGAGATGTGACAGCATGGCTGGATAATGAAGTGCCGATTATTCCATGGCGTTTACTGGAAGAAGACTGTCCAGTGCGCCTGGTGGTGCCTGCAGACCGTATTGAGCACTATGCCGGATTTTTTGAACCGACCTGGCTCAGTCCCGATGTCGAAACCGCCATTCAGGAAATCCGTGAATCAATGGATATGTTTGTGCATTAAGCTTGAATCGAAAAAACCTCCGTAATGGAGGTTTTTTTATGGCTTATTCTTTTTTCATCTTTTTAGCTTAATCCCTTTATCTATTTGTATGAAGCCATTTATCAGCAGATTTTCTTTGCTGATTCAGTAACATTTCAGCAATAAATTCAGCTTGAGTCATGCTGGATTTATCCCCTAAGATGAATATAAACGAGCACTTAGACTTTATAGCAATAATCCAAATACAGTCTCAGCATTAGAAATCGGCTCAAGCATAATAATTGAAAAATGGAGTTTTACGATGAAATCAAAATATCAGTTCGCCACGCTGCTGTGTGTCAGTGCCCTGACCTTGGGACTGAGTGCCTGTAGTGATAATCAGGCGCCAAATCAGCAGCAAAGTGGCGAGAATGCTTCCGGCACACTGAATAAAATTAAACAGTCCGGCACCATTGTTCTAGGTTATCGCGACTCCTCGATTCCATTTTCCTATATTACCGACAACCCGAATCAGCCGGTTGGCTATGCGCATGACCTGCAACTGAAAGTGGTCGAAGCCGTTAAACAGAAGCTGAATCTTCCTGATTTAAAAATCCGTTATAACCTGGTGACCAGCCAGAACCGGATTCCACTGGTCTCCAACGGTACAGTAGATCTGGAATGTGGTTCGACGACTAACAACAAGGAACGTCAGCAACAGGTCGATTTCTCGGTCGGCTTCTTTGAAGTGGGTTCTCGCCTGTTAACCGCAACCGATTCCGGAATCAAGGACTTTAGCGATCTGAAAGGCAAAAAGCTGGTGACCACGGCCGGTACCACATCGGAACGTTATATCCGTCAGCATGAAAAAGAATTGGGCATTGGTGAAATTATTTCCGCCAAAGATCATGCAGAATCTTTTTTAATGCTACAAAGTGGCCGTGCTGCAGCCTTTATGATGGATGACATTCTGCTGGCCGGAGAAAAATCCAAGGCTAAAAATCCGGAGCAATGGCAGATTGTCGGGACTGCGCCAATCAATGAAATTTACGGCTGTATGCTCCGTAAAGGCGACACCAAATTTAAGCAGGTGGTCGATGACGCGATTAAAGCCACGTATAGCTCAGGTGAAATCAACAATATGTATAAAAAATGGTTCCAGTCGCCCATTCCACCGAAAAATATCAATCTAAACTTTGCCATGTCGGACGACTTAAAAAGCTTGATTAGCAACCCGCATGACCGTGATCAATAAGTTCTAAATTTTATCCACATTGCTTGGGCATGATCTGCCTGAGCATATTTGTTGGAGTTGCGATGAATTACAGCTGGAATTGGGGTGTCTTATTACAGCCGACCGGGATTGGCGATAGCACCTATCTCAACTGGATTATGACTGGCATCGGCTGGTTGGCCGTGATTGCGATTGTGGCCTGGTCGATTGCCATGCTCCTGGGTAGTCTTCTGGGCATCATGCGGACCTTACCCAGTCCTACGGCTCGAGCAATTGGGACTACTTACGTCACTATTTTCCGTAATATACCTTTACTGATCCAGTTATTTATCTGGTTTTATGTGGTGCCCGACTTTCTACCGGACAGCATTCACAACTGGTGGATCAGTGATTTAGGCGCCAATACCACGGCGCTAATTTCTGCCAGTATCGGCTTGGGGCTGTTTACCGCAGCGCGGGTTTGCGAACAGGTACGTACCGGAATTGAAGCCATCCCACCCGGGCAGGTCAATGCGGGCTATGCCATGGGTTTTAGTACCGCACAATTATACCGCTATGTGATTTTACCGCAGTCTTTCCGCATGATCTTGCCACCGCTCAGTTCTGAACTGACCAACTGCGTCAAGAATACTTCGGTGGCTTCACTGGTTGGGGTTGCAGAAATCATTTCCCAGATGAAAACCATCAGCGAATATACCCAAAATACCATTGAGATTTATACTTACGTCACACTGATTTTTATCCTGATTAATGTCTGCTTAATAGGCTTAATGAACTTCCTGGAAAAGCGCTTTCAGGTGCCTGGTCTGATTGCAGGAGCGAAATAATGGAATGGTTTACTGCATTTTTTCAGGATTTACAGTTATCAGCACCGGCCCTCTGGCATGGTTTCAGTATCACCTTAAAAGTTTTATGTTTTGCCACCGTTGGCGGAGTTTTGATTGGTACCTTGCTCGCCTTGATGCGGCTGTCGTCAATCCGGGTATTGAACTGGATTGCCAAAGGCTATGTGAATCTGTTCCGTTCGATTCCCCTGCTGTTGGTGCTGATGTGGTTCTATTTCGCTGTGCCCTTTATCTATACCGGGGTAACTGGAAACTACCTGACCATGGATACGGCACTGGTGTCCAGTATTGTTGCCTTTATGCTGTTTGAAGCGGCCTATTTTTCCGAAATTGTCCGTGCCGGGATTCAGTCCATTCCTAAGGGACAAACCGATGCCGCCTCTGCACTGGGCATGAACTATAGCCAGTCCATGCGGCTGATTGTGCTGCCTCAGGCTTTTCGCAAAATGACACCCCTGTTATTACAACAGACCATTATTTTGTTTCAGGATTCCACCATGGTCTATGCGATTGGCCTGCTGGACTTTTTCCGTACCAATTATGTCCGGGGTGACCTGATGTCTTTACTGACCCAATATATTCTTTTTGCCGGTTTGGTGTATTTCACCGTCAGCATGATCGCTACCTATATCGTGAAAAAATTACAACAGAGGTTAACTGTATGAGCGAAGCCAAAGTCATGATTGACCTCCAGCATGTCAGTAAATGGTATAAAGATTTCCAGGTACTGACTGACTGTACGACGCAGATCCGGCAAGGTGAAGTTGTTGTTGTCTGTGGCCCTTCAGGCTCAGGAAAATCCACCCTAATTAAAACCGTCAATGGCCTAGAACCTATTCAGCAAGGCAATATTCTGGTCGATGGGATTAAAATTAATGATCCGAAAACCAATTTAAATAAACTACGAAGCCGTGTGGGCATGGTCTTCCAACATTTCGAATTGTTCCCGCATCTCAGCATTACCGAAAACCTGAGCATTGCCCAGATCAAGGTATTGGGCCGTTCTGAAGCCGAAGCCAAACAGAAAGGTCTTGCCTATCTGGATCGTGTCGGCTTAAGTGCGCAAGCCAATAAATATCCGGCACAAATTTCTGGAGGACAGCAGCAACGTGTTGCGATTGCCCGTGCACTGAGTATGGATCCGATTGCCATGTTGTTTGATGAACCGACATCTGCACTTGATCCAGAGATGATTACTGAAGTACTTGATGTCATGGTCGGACTGGCTAAGGAAGGCATGACTATGATGTGTGTCACCCATGAAATGGGCTTTGCCCGACAGGTGGCGAATCGGGTGATTTTTATGGATCAGGGCAAAATTGTAGAAGATTGCACTAAAGATGACTTCTTCAATACCCCGCGTGGTGAACGTGCCCAGCAATTCCTAAACAAGATTCTGCACTAATTTATTAATTTTTTACATTTTGTCGTTCACACAAAAAAGCTCATCCTGGGATGAGCTTTTGCCGAAGAGCGATTCAGCCTTACCAGTAATTCTCGACTGCAATATTGCCTTCACCACGGCGGTTCATGGTCAGGCCACGGGCTTTTAAAGCTTCTTTGGTATCATCGACCATATCCGGGTTACCACAAAGCATGACATGCGTCGTTTCCGGATTAAACGCGATACCTGCTGCCTTTTCCAGCTCACCATTGGCAATCAAAATCGGTAAACGGTCGTGCAAAGGTGCATCAGGCTCACGGGTAATAATCGGGATAAACTTAAAACCGGTATGTCCTTCACCAAAGGTCTCGGCGATTTCCTGAATCCGGTCTACATAAGCGAGTTCTGCCCGGGTGCGCACACTATAAACCAGATTGATTTTTTCGTATTTTCTCCAGGTTTCAAAGTCTTGCAACATACAAATAAACGGTGCCAGCCCCGTGCCGGTACCCAGTAACCACAAGTCTTTAGGCAAAGGCAATTGATAACGTGCCAGAGTCAGATAACCATAAGGAATTTTTTCCAGATGCAGCACATCCCCGACTTTGAGGTGCTGTAAATTGGAAGTAAATTTACCTTCTGGAACGACAATCGAGAAAAACTCCAGAGTTTCATCAAAAGGAGATGACACTACCGAATAGGCACGAACCACCAGTTCATCCCCCACTTGCAAACCAATACGCGCAAACTGCCCTGCGGTAAACTTAAAATGTGCCGGGCGTGTCATCGTAAAACTAAATAATGTATTGGTCCAACGGTGTACAGATAAAACTTTTTCTCGGGTAAATTTTTCAATTGACATGATTTCAACGTGGCATGAAAGACTGTGCTCATGGTAGCATGGCAACATAATTTATTAATATTTTTTAAATGTTAAGGCTCTACTCATGCGCATGACTTTACGCCAATTGGCTGTTTTTGTAGCAGTGGCACAAGAGGGTACCGTAACGAAGGCTAGCGATGCCGTCAAGCTTACACAAAGTGCGGCTAGTATGGCTTTAGCAGATCTGGAAGATGGTCTGGGTGCTCCACTATTTGACCGTCTAGGCAAACGTTTACAGCTGAATGACCTGGGGCGCTTTCTTCTCCCTCAAGCCCTGGAAATTTTAGGTCGTTGTGAATCTTTTGAACAAGTCGCTAAAGGTGAGCTTCAAAGTATCGATTTACGTTTAGGTGCAACCCTGACGATTTCAGATTACCTGATTCCTGACCTAATGGCCGATTTCTTGAAAATCAAGCCGCAAGCACATTTACAGCTTCAAGTCGGTAATACCCGTCAAATGATTGAAGCGGTGAATCAGTTCCAGCTGGATCTTGCCTTAATTGAAGGTTCATGTCATTTGCCACAGCTCCAATGTATCCATTGGCGTGATGATGAGCTGGCTGTGTGCTGTGCGCCAGACCACCCTCTTGCGCAATTGAACCGTGAACTAACCGCTGAAGATTTCAAATCTGTAGAATGGATTTTGCGTGAAGAAGGTTCAGGTACCCGTGAGGTGTTTGACAATGCCATCTTGAAAGATGTACCAGATGCCAATATCCGTCTAACACTCGGTCATAATGAAGCGATTTTAAAAATTGTAGCGGGCGGAATTGGTATGTCCTGCATTTCCAAACTTGCGATTGAGCCTTTACGTGAAAAAGGTCAACTGGTAATTCTGGATACACCATTCTGGTCGCTGACTCGTCCGCTGTTCATGCTGGTACATCGCCAGAAATATCAGGGTCCAGGTCTGAGAGCCTTTATGAATTTTTGTGAAAGCTAAAATATTAGAAGCACCTTCAGGTGCTTTTTTTAGGATTCATCAAAACTGACTTTCACATGGTATCCCATCGCCGTCACCATCCATTTTAGTATTTGGACAGTTACGAATGAAAAATAATGCTTCCTCATAAGAACCCATCTGACTACAGTGTTCTCGACCATCGCATTTAAATTGAGATACAGATGGCGAAGCCGTTGCTGAAGTTTTTATATTAACGGGGTTACTTTGGATTCTTAACTCAGCACCACGATTTTCCAGGTTCTTCCTGCCCTGCTCAGATAATCCTTGCATAGGTAGATCACCTTGCGCTGCTCGCTGCTCAGCGACAATTCGTTGCTGCTCTACCATCAGTCCTTCAAGCTTTTGCTGGTTTTGAATTTGGTAGCTTTGATATTTGTTATAAACAAGACCAGCAAGAATCACAATAATCACCGGTCCTGATAGTGTGATTATTTTTGATGTAGTTGATGATTTTTTCTTTTCATAACGTAGAGAAGCTCTGGTTTCAATATCTCTATGTAGATCATTGTTTTGTGTAACAGGAACTTCTTGCTTAATATCCAAGCGAACAATATGGTTTGCCTTAAACTTTCCATTATCTTCCACAATCAAAAACTTTAATTTTTCCCCCATTTTTGGCGGAATATTTTTATTGGGAAAGTCTTTGACATGGAAAAATAAATCTTTGGATTGCCCTTCGATCTGAATAAAACCAAAACCACGATCTTCATTATAGGTTTTGATTTTCCCCTCTTGAAACATAATTCGCTCTTATCTTTAATATTTTTTATGATTGTAATCAAAAAGAGACTGAAAATCTTTTGTAAAATTCTCTAAAGTAGAAACGTAAAAACTAGAAGTGCATCTTATGGCGGAAGAATAGATCCCTAGTTAAAAGTAAAAAAAATAAAATTTCTGTTTTTATTTATACTTCGCCAAAAATCATAAAACCAACAGCTGATGCCAATGCCAGCCATAGGGTCGGACTAAAGAAAAGTGAATTACGTACAGGAACACCGACTGTGGGTGCCAAGGATTGCAAGGCGACGACTTCTGGCACAAATTCATCCTGCACTTTAATATCCAGACGTACCATGTTGTCTAAGGTCATGCTTTCTTGTTGAGGAATGATTCTAAATTTAAGCCGCTCTCCAATTTGTGGCTCAATTTCAGGCGAAGGTAAATCCTGTAGCTTGAAACTTAACTCTTGAGCTTCCCTATTAACTCCAAAGTACCCATACCACGTTCGGAATCGTAAGTTTTAATTTTTCCATCCCTAAACATGACATTTATCTCTATAGAATTCATTTAATTTGTATTCTAAGCCAAAGGAAATGTTCAGCATTATTGCTGTTTGGTGGATTTTTTATGTATTGTTTGTCTCTTTGAATATATAAGCGGTGGCATTATAAAAAAGAGGCTCGAAAGCCTCTTTTAAAATGTGACTAAACACGATTTAAGTATGAAGATTATCCATTAACCACGGAAGTTGTTTAACAGTGCCGATGTAATTGATTTATTGTGTGTCGCCACTTTGGTTTTTTTAGCTTTCTTTGAGTTGTCTTCGACACGTTCAATCTTGATCGCTTTGTACTTATCGCCATTTTCAACAACATTAAATTTCACGCGTTCATTGCGTTTTGGCTCGCCTTCTGCCGCAGGGAAGTCTGAAATATGGAAGAATACATCTCCCTCAGCGCAGCCAATAAAACCGAAACCTTTGGCAGGGTCATACTGTTTGATTTTGCCCTGATACAATTCATCTTTCATGCTATTGTCCTATCCTGAAAATGCCCTGTCTACATTATATAAAAAAGAGGCTGTAGTAGCCCCTTTTTTCATCATATTCAAAAATTAGTCTTTTTGAACTGAACCAAAGATTTTATCGCCAGCATCGCCAAGACCTGGAACGATGTAACCATTTTCATTTAAGCCATTATCGATAGAAGCAGTAAAAATCACGACATCCGGATGCGTAGCTTCTACACGCTTAATGCCTTCTGGGGCAGCAACCAGAACCATCACACGAATGTCTTTACAGCCGCTGGCTTTCAGTACATCAATTGCAGCCACTAAAGAAGAACCTGTTGCCAACATTGGATCAATGATCATCGCGATACGGTTTTGTACGTCTGGAACCAGTTTTTTATAATAGGTACGTGCTTCCAGAGTTTCTTCATCACGCTCTAAACCAAGTACCGATACTTTTGCACTTGGAATCAGGTTCAGGAAACCGTCGAGCATGCCAATACCGGCACGTAGAATTGGCACAACCGTGATTTTTTTACCCGCAATACGGTCAACTGTAACAGCACCATTCCAGCCATCAATGTCATGTTCAACCATTGGCAGGTCTTTAGTTGCTTCATAAGTTAGAAGCATGGTCACTTCTTGAGCTAACTCACGGAAATTCTTGGTACTGATATCTGCACGACGGAGTAAACCAAGCTTATGTCGAATGAGTGGATGACGGATTTCATGGATTGCCACGGGAGAACACCTAAAAGGTTAAAGATAAATTTCCGCTATTATAAAGGCTTTTATTGATTTGTATAAATAAAAAAGCCCCCAATCATGGAGGCTTTTTTGTAATAACGTCAATCTTTGCAGATATTAGTTAAAACCACTTTGAACCAAAGTGAAAATGAACTGTTGCAATTCAGGTGACATGGCAAAGAATGCATATTTAGATACTGCAATCACTGGATCTGGGTAGACACCGATCACAAGTACCGCAAGCGCAGCAAGAAGTACCATGATACCACCGACTTTTTGACCCCAATGATTCACCGCATCTAGACGTGGTGTTTCAGGTGGTGTCATGTAAAGCACAACCATCACACGTAGGTAGTAGTACAGACCGATACCAGAACCCAGGATGACCATAGCAGTCAGGAACCAGGCTTCGCCTGCAACCGCAGTTTTAATCACCAGGAACTTACCGATAAAGCCGGCAGTTAAAGGAATACCTGCAAGAGACAGCATCATCACTGTCAATACAGCAGTCAATACTGGACGGCGCCAGAACAGGCCACGGTATTCAGCCAGACTACCCGCCTCATCCGTATTGTTATACGGACTAGACATCAGCGTAACAACACCGAACGCACCGATCGTGGTTAATACATAAGTAATCACGTAGACGTTTACACTTTCAAAAGTCGCGAAACCTTGAACTTGTAAGAAATCCGTATTACGTGAACTTACGATGGCAACCAGCAAATAACCAAAGTGTGCAATTGAAGAGTATGCCAAGATACGTTTCAAGTTCACTTGGCGAACCGCCAGCAAGTTACCTGCAAGGATAGACAGAACCGCAATAATTGAGATGATCGTGACGAAGCTGTCTGCCAGAATTAGACCCGAAGACAACGCATAACGAACAAACAGACCAATCATCGCCACTTTTGCAACTGTCGCAAGGAAAGTCGCGATTGGCGCTGGTGCACCAGCGTATACGTCTGGTGTCCATTTGTGGAATGGTGCAAGCGATAATTTAAATGCCACAGCAAATACAATTAAAGCCAGACCAATCACGACAGCCGGTTGACTGAATACGGTAAACAGTTTGCCTGGTTCAGCAACGAAACTTAAAGTACCTGTATATGCATAAATATATGCCATACCCATGAGCAGCATTGCAGACGCAGTTGCTGAAAGCACCAGATATTTCACACCCGCTTCAAGCGATTGAGAACGTTGATGTGTATATGCCAACAAGCCATATACAGGAATCGACATTAACTCAAGGCTAATAAAGAATGATGCATAGTGTGAGCTAGCTACCATTAGCATGGCACCCGCAACGGATGTCAGCATCAGGATATACAGCTCTTCACGGTTATCTTTATAGGTTTCGATATACGCGTGAGATAGCGTTGCACATGCAAGTGCAGCAACCAGGATCACAAACTGGTACAGCATCGTAAATGGATCTACGATGAACAGATTCATCACGTTGGCAGGTGCAAATACGCCCGCCAACAAAACGAAAATGATATAGAACGCAGCAAGGTTTAAACCAATCACCGTGGTGGTAGCCACTAGGTTATGGTTACGCTTGATTGCGGTCAGCAACATCACGACGATCGCAGTTAACGACACGACCATCACAGGCGCTAGAGGCATAAGCTCAGAAAAAGACATTGTGAAGTTCATGGCTTATTGGATCTCCACATTTTCAAGTTGAGTCGTTACTTGATCAGCAACTTCAACCACTTCTTGAACTGGAATGTAGCTATTCGCTAACCACGCCATGCTTGAGTTAGAAACGTCAAGGAAGCTTTGTGGATATAGACCAAGCCAAAGTAGACCAAACGCACAGATCAACAATAATGCGATTTCACGTGCATTTAGATCTTTTAATGGATTTGTATAGTGCTGCTGTTGTGCTTCATTTGGTACACCAAACAGGGCTTTGTGAATCAGGATCAAACCGTACAAACCCGCAAATACCAAGCTGATTGCCGCAAGAATGGTAAACGCCGGGAATTTCGCATAAGCACCCATCAGGATCAGGAACTCACCAATGAAGTTACCTAGACCTGGAATACCAACCAACGCCGCAACGAAGAACATCAGGAAGAATGCAAGATACGGGAATTGACCACGCATACCACCCATCAAACGCATATCACGCGTATGCAAACGCTCATATACCTGACCACACATAATGAACAGTGCAGCAGATGAAATACCATGTGCCAACATCATGATCATCAGACCTTGGAAGGTCAGGATGTTACCTGCGTAGATCGCAAGTAAAACGAAGCCCATGTGTGAAATAGAGGTATAAGCCAACAGGCGTTTCATGTCGGTTTGCTGGAAAGCACACCAAGCACCGTAGAAAATACCGATTAAACCAAGAATGATTGCGAAGTCTGCAAACTGTGCAGACGCTGCCGGGAAGAACGGAATCACGAAACGTAATAAACCGTACGCCGCAGTCTTAATCAAGATACCTGCAAGATCGACAGAACCCGCTGTTGGTGCTTGCGCATGCGCATCTGGTAACCAGCCGTGTAATGGGAAAACTGGAAGTTTTACCGCAAAACCGATGAATAAACAGATCATGAATGCATAAGCCACCGCTGGCGCCTGAGCGTCAAGCGTATTCGCCACACCTAATAGATAGTTGTAGTCGAAACGGATTTCGCCAGTCATGGTATAGCCCACAGTCACCAGACCAAGGATACCAATCAGCATCACCAAACCGGCAACCTGCGTGTAAATGAAGAACTTGTTAGCTGCATAAACACGTGACTTGCCCTCTGCCCCTTTATGACCCCAAAGGGCAATCAGGAAGTAGATCGGCACCAGCATCATCTCCCAGAAGAAGAAGAACAGGAATAAGTCAATCGCCAGAAACACACCGATGACACCACCTAAAGACCATAAAAGGTTCAAGTGGAAGAAACCAACGTTCTTTTGAATCTCGCCCCATGAACAGCCTACTGCCAATACACCCAGGAGTGCAGTCAAGCCAACCATAAGAAGTGATAAACCATCCACTGCTAAGTGAATGTTAATGCCCAGGGTTTGAATCCAAGGCAATTTGAATTCGGCAGCCCACGAAGGTGTAGCACCGCCTAATTCATAGTTGTAAGTACCAGTCTGCCAAAGGACTATGGTCAAGACCAAGGTCACCAGCATACCGATCAGCGCGATATAACGCGGCAAGTGTTGGTCGAGTTTATCGACCAACCAGCATATGAAACCTGCAATGAACGGAATGAGGATCAGAGCCGGCAAAATAATATTGTTTGGAGCTTCCATTTTATTTCCCCACGACCTGAATCACGATCAAGATCATCAGTAGGACAACGACACCGAGCCCCATACTAGATGCATATTCACGCAGTGAACCGGTTTGACGTGAACTTGTAAAGCTGTGACCACCTTTAACAAGTGCAGGAAGTACCAGCCATAGGCCATCAATAGGATCACGACCAAAGATCTTCGCGAACATTAAATATGGCTTCACGAAAATGAGGTCATACAGCGTATCGAAACCTAATGCATTACGGCAGATATTGACCAAGCCAGCCCCTACAGAAGTGGCTGCAAAACGTTTGACTGCATTGTAAGCAAAAGCAAACAGCACGACACCGACTGCAAGACCTGTTAAAGCAACAGCGATTGCGATGTATTCAGCACCATGTGCACCTGCTTCAAGCGCTTCAGGAATAATGAAGGCTGGAATTTGTGCAGCATCCAGAATGCTCATCACTGGTGCTTTTAGTACGATCGCAAGACCTGTTGAAAGTACAGCAAGAATTGCCAGTGGCGCCCAGTAAGTTGCACCTTGGATTTCATGATAAGGTGTGTTTTCTTTGCCAAAGAATACAACCCAAATTAAACGGAATGTATAAATAGAGGTTAAGAATGCACCTGCAACACCGACCCAGTACAGCGTGTTATATACTGGCAAACCAGCAATATGACTTTGCGTCCAGACTGCAGCAAGAATCGCATCTTTTGAGAAGAAACCAATCGTCAGGAATGGAATCGCTGCCAATGCACCGCCACCAATCGCGAAACATGCAAACAGGAATTTGTTCTTGTAGAACAGACCGCCCATCTTGAAGATGTTTTGTTCGTGATGGTAAGCCAGAATCACCGCACCAGACGACAAGAACAATAATGCCTTGAAGAATGCGTGAGTCAGCATATGGAACAGACCTGCCTGGTATGCTTCAGCACCTACCGCCATAAACATATAACCGAGCTGACTCATGGTTGAGTATGCCAGAATACGTTTGATGTCGGTTTGAACCAGTGCAGCAAAACCAGCCACAAGCAAGGTCACCGCACCTGTGATCGAAATAAATACCATCACTTCTGGTGC
The DNA here is from genome assembly GCF_056642055.1 of Acinetobacter sp. 129952. The sequence goes on from NZ_JBWVSU010000002.1 coordinate 359,605, forward strand.
AAGTTCAAAGACTGCGAATAGACGGCAGCACAGGTAAACACCCGCTGTTACCATCGTTGCAGCATGGATCAATGCAGAAACAGGTGTTGGACCTGCCATCGCATCGGCTAACCATGTTTGTAACGGGATCTGTGCAGATTTACCCGCCGCACCCAAGAACAATAACAATGCTGTCCAGATAGTCAAAGATGAACTTTGGGTCATTACAGTCGCTGCATTTTCAACGATGTACTGAATGTTCAAGGTACCGAATTGCTGGAAGATCAGGAACATGGCAATCAGCAAGAATACGTCACCGATACGGGTCACGGTAAATGCCTTGATTGCCGCCAGACCGTTTGCAGGGTTCTGGTAGTAATAACCGATCAGCAGGTATGAACACAGACCTACGCCTTCCCAACCCAGGAATAACAACGCCAGGTTGTCACCCAATACCAGCAATAACATGCTTGCAACGAACAGGTTGAAGTAAGAGAAGAAACGTGCGAAGTCTTCTTCACCGCGCATGTACCATGATGCAAAGATGTGAATTAAGAAACCCACGCCTGTCACCATGCCCAGCATCAATAAAGACAAGCCATCCAGCTGCAAGCTGATGCCCGGAGCAAAACCGCCAACACTGAACCAGGTCCAGAGATGTTGCACAACTGCAGTTGAACCATTATTCACAAAGTCCATACCCGCAATCAGTGCGAACAGTGCAGATAAACCGACTGCACCGACACCAATCATTGCTGCAACAGATTCCGGAAGCTTGTTACGCCCCGCCGCTAACAGGACAAAACCAATGAGCGGAAATAAAATTGTTAGATATAAATAACTCATCCGCGCATCTCACTAGCAGCATCCACATCCAGGTGATGGAAGCGATGATAGAACTGAAGGACGATCGCAAGACCAATACAAGCCTCTGCCGCAGCAAGCGTCAGGATCAGGATAAACATGATCTGACCATCTGGCTGTGCCCATGCACTGCCCGCCAGGACGAACGCTAAAGCAGCAGCGTTCATCATGATTTCAAGGCTCATTAAAATAAATAGTAGGTTGCGTCGCACCATTACACCGTAAAAACCCAGTGCAAAGAGAATAGATGCAACGATCAAACCATGCTCTAAAGGGATGTTGCCCATTATTCTTTTTCCTCTTCTGCATCTGGTTCACGTTTACCTAAATGGAATGCAGCTACCAGGGCAGCAAGCAATAACATCGCGGCAACTTCAACCAACAACAAGTATTGCGTAAAGAGTGCTTGACCCACTGCTTTCGGGCCCACCATTTCTGTACCCATTACCAGTGAAGCTTGTGTGTAATCAGAGTTTAATACCCATACCAGTACCAAGCCGATCAGGAAGCTCATCAACGCCGGATAAGCCCAAGCCGATGAGGTCAACCATTTGCGTTCTTGTTCAACGGTCTGCTCACCCAGGTTCAGCATCATCACTACGAACACGAACAACACCATGATCGCGCCCGCATAAACAATCACTTCCAGCGCACCAGCGAATGGTGCACCCACGATCAGGAACATGCCTGCGACTGCAAGCAATGACACGATCAGACTTAATAAAGCATGTACCGGATTCGCGTTAGTGACCACGCGAACCGTAGAGACAATGGCCACGAGGGCCATTAAATAAAATGGCCACATCATGGTAATAGACTCCGTACATCAACAGGTGCACTTTCACGCTGTGCTTGACCTTTGTCCTTACCAGCAACTGCCATACCGGTGACACGGTAGAAGTTATAGTCAGGATATTTACCAGGACCAGAAATCAGCAGGTGTTCTTTTTCATAGACCAAGTCCTGACGAACATATTCGCCAAGCTCGAAGTCCGGGGTCATCTGAATCGCAGTGGTTGGACACGCTTCTTCACACATACCGCAGAAAATACAACGCGAGAAGTTGATACGGAAAAATTCCGGATACCAGCGACCATCTTCACGTTCTGCTTTTTGTAGTGAAATACAGCCTACCGGACAGGCAACCGCACACAGGTTACATGCCACACAGCGTTCTTCGCCATCAGGGTCGCGCGTCAATACGATACGACCACGGAAGCGTGGTGGCACGATTTCTTCGGCCGGCACTTCCGGATATAAAATGGTGTCACGTTTACGTGTTGCGTGGCTGAACACCATCCACAACGAACGAACGATTGACCCGAATCCAGCTAGAAATTTAAACATTTTGTTCTCCCTGCTGTCTTAGGCCTGATTCATCAGAATCACAGCACCAGTTACCAAAAGGTTAACCAACGCCAATGGCAAGCAAATTTTCCAACCAAAGTTCATCACCTGGTCATAACGTGGACGCATTAATGAACCACGCGCCAGTACAAACATCATTACAAAGAATGCTGTTTTGATAATGAACCAGAATGCTGCTGGAAGGAACGGAATATCAAGGTTGAATGGCGCAAGCCAGCCACCGAAGAATAACGTCACGATCAATGCAGAGATCAGTACCACGTTGACGTATTCCGCAACGAAGAACATCCCCCACTTCATACCGCCGTATTCAACATGGTAACCTTCTGCCAGTTCCTGTTCTGCTTCTGGTTGGTCAAATGGATGACGATGCGTTACCGCAACACCCGCAACCACGAAGATCAAGAAACCCAGGAACTGGGGAATTACAAACCAAACATCTTTTTGCGCTTCAACGATTTCACGCATGTTGAATGAGCCGGCAATTGCCACCACACCCATCAACGAGATACCCAAGAACACTTCATAAGAAATGGTCTGAGCCGCAGAACGTAAACCGCCCAGTAAGGCATATTTGTTGTTTGATGACCAGCCACCGAACAGGACTGCATAAACTGCAATACCCGCCATTGCCATAAAGAACAACAGGCCGATGTTCATGTCTGCTACACCTAAATAAGGTGATACAGGAATAACCATGAACGACAGCACCGCAGTTGCCATCGCAACTGCTGGCGCCATACGGAACGTCAATTTGTCAGCAAACTTAGGTGTCCAGTCTTCCTTGAACATGATTTTCAGCATGTCGGCAACAATCTGGAACATACCGCCCGGACCAACACGGTTCGGACCATAACGGTCTTGCCACAAGCCGAGTAAACGACGTTCAATAAAAGACATCAACGCAGCGATCAGTACTACAACCAGCAAGATCACAATCGCTTGAATGACTGAATAGGCAATTGGCCAGTTTTCAGCCCACAACGGCGTTTGACGGATTAATTCTTGTTCCATGAATTACACTCCTACCGCGACTGAAACAGGCTCTGCAAGAGATACCGTCGGTGCCAGACCGATTGGGTAGCCAATATAACCTGTCGGTAAATATTCAATCACTTGAACTGGAAGAACGATTGATGTCTCACCTGCTTTCACCGTGATTGTCTGACCATCTTGAACATTCAGGCGCGCTGCATCCTGCTCACCCACTGCAAATACCGCTTCAGGAATACGCGTTTCCATCGCTGGTGTTTTTACCGTGAATTCACCTGAACCAAAAATATGGTGCATCGGTACTAGACGGAAGCTTTCAGCATTGACCAGAACAGGTGCCGGTGCAACGAATGTACGTGCCGGACGTTTTGCCAAACGGTCGAATAAACGAACGCCTGAATCACCACCTTTGAGTGAACCACCCACAGTTTCCTGGAACTTGTTCCAAGCTTGTGGCGAGTTCCAGCCTGCAGACCATGCAAATGGAACCAGTGGAGATGGAGTCTGGTCTCCGACATAACCTTCCATCGAGAATGTTAATGCGGAGTCTTTATCTGTAGGCTGTTTCGGCTCATGTACAGACAATGGCGAACGCATTGAAGTACGACCTGAGTAACGACGTGGTTCACGTGCCACTTTCAAACCATGAACACGGAAGCCCGCATCAGGTGCAACATCCAGAATGCCTTCAAGCGCAGGAACGTTTTTCGCCACTGACTCGATCACATCATCCAGTAAAGTCCAAGAAATCGCTTTGCCTTTTACGCCTGTTTCCAGAGCGTGTAACCAGCGCCAAGATTCCTTGATCGCCAATTCAGGATTGTAGTAGCTTGGGTCATACACTTGGTAGAAACGTTGTGCACGGCCTTCTTGAGAAACGACAGTACCATCACCTTCAGCAAACGATGCAGCAGAAAGTACGATGTCGGCTTTTTTCACTGTTGCAGTTTCAGAGTGATCCAGTACGATCACATCTTTACCTGCAAGTGCGGCATCCACTTGTGCTGCTGGTAAACGACGGTAAAGGTCATTTTCAACAATCACGACAGTGTCGTAGTCCTGAGCAAAAGCTTGCTCCAGGCTTTGACCACCGAAGATTGCCATACCCATCGAGTTCACTTCAGGAACCGTCAAGGTCAGACCTGCATTACCCAGATTCTGTGCAACTTGTGCAGCAGCTTCCATAATGGCAGGATCTTGCAAGCTTGTACCCGAGATGACCAGTGGTTTCTTCGCAGCTTTTAAAGTGTCCGCAATGGTTTGTGCAAATGCTTTGGCATCGTCATCTAAACCAAGAATCGTTTCACCCCCAACTGCTGCAGCAACTGCAAAACCTAAACGCGCGATGTCGTTTGGAGAAGCAACCACTTCACCTTCGGCAACATCAGACAAACGGGTTTGTGTCGCAGCCAGGATGTAAATCGGAGATTTCGCATCTTGTGCAATACGTTGTACCGGTTCAGCCAACCACTCTTGCGTACGGCGCTCTGCCGCCATCTCTTTGCCTTTATTTTTCGCAGCCTGGCGAACAGATAAAGCCATACGTGGCGCAGTTTGTGTGAGGTCTTCACCCAAAATTAACACAGCATCGTAGCTTTCAATTTCACGCATGTTCGGGTTGTAAACACCCTCGGTTTGCATGATAGAAGCAGCAAGTTCAACCAGGTTTTGCTCTTTTTGAGATAGACCTGTTGAGAAGTTCTCTTGACCCACCAACTCACGAAGTGCGAAGTTCGACTCAAGTGATGCACGCGGTGAACCAATACCCAATACTTTTTTGCCCTGGATATTTGCAATGACCGTGTCTAGTGCTGCATCCACTGAAACAGTTTCAACAGTTGCACCTTGACGGAATTGTGGTTGACGCGGACGGTCTTCACGGTTCACATAACCTGTACCGAAACGGCCTTTGTCGCATAGGAAGTACTGGTTGACTTCACCGTTATAACGGTTTTCTACGCGGCGAAGTTCGCCATAACGCTCACCCGGAGAGATGTTACAACCTGAAGAACAGCCTTGGCATACGCTTGGCGCATACTGCATGTCCCATTTACGGTTGTAGCGAGCCGAATGAGTTTTGTCGGTGAATACACCTGTTGGACATACTTCAGTCAGGTTGCCCGAGAATTCAGACTCTAAAGTACCTGATTCAGGACGACCGAAGTACACACGTGATGCGTTGGCATACACGCCGAAGTCCGTACCACCTGCGTAGTCTTTGTAATAACGCACACAACGGTAACACGCGATACAACGGTTCATTTCGTGGGAAATGAATGAGCCAAGCTCCTGGTTGTAATGGGTACGTTTCGTGAAACGGTAGCGACGACGGTCATGCTGCGTCATTACAGTCATATCTTGTAAATGACAGTGACCACCTTCTTCACAGACTGGACAGTCGTGCGGGTGGTTGGTCATCAAGAATTCAACAATCGAAGCACGGAAATCTTTGGCTTCTTTGTCTTCAATCGAGATGTAGGTATTGTCAGATGCAGGCGTCATACATGACATGACCAAACGGCCACGCGTATCTTCTGGATTCGCGTACTGGGTCACGGCACATTGACGGCAAGAGCCGACAGAACCTAAGGATGGATGCCAACAAAAGTATGGGATATCAATGCCAAGACTCAAACATGCTTGTAGCAAGTTTTCCGAGCCGTTGACTTCATACGATTTGCCATCGACATGAATTGTAGCCATAGTCGAATTCCTTAAGCTTGTTCTACGTTGCTGGTTTGAGCGGCGGCATTCACAACCTTCGCTTCAAATTCGCCACGGAAATATTTGAGTGCGCCCATAAGCGGCTCCATTGCACCCGGTGCGTGGGCACAGAAAGTTTTACCAATCCAAAGCTTACGAGTCAGTTCTTGTAAGTGATCGATATCTTCTTTCTTACCTGTGCCATCTTCCAGTGCTTTCAGCGCTTTCACAGCCCAAGGTAAGCCATCACGGCAAGGCGTACAGAAACCACATGATTCGCGTGCAAAGAATTCTTCGAGGTTACGTGTCGCTGAAACCATACATTGGGTTTCATCTACCACCATCAATAAGCAAGTTCCTAAACGCGAACCTGCTTTCATGATGCTTTCCGCATCCATAGGAAGATCAATATGCTCGGCAGCCAGGAAGTCAGTCGATGCACCACCCGGTAACCATGCTTTCAGTTTTAAGCCGTCACGCATACCACCAGCATGGTCTTCAATCACTTCACGTGCTGTCGTACCAAATGGAAGCTCCCATAGACCCGGGAATTTCACTTTACCTGATGCACCATAAATCTTGGTGCCTGGATCTTTCGACTTACCAGCAGATAAGTTGATGTACCATTCAGGACCACGCAGCATGATTGCCGGTAAGTTGTTGTAGGTCTCTACGTTGTTGACAATCGTAGGACGACCCCAAGCACCTGCAACTTGCGGGAATGGCGGTTTAGTACGCGGGTTGGCACGGCGACCTTCAAGCGAGTTAATCAATGCAGTTTCTTCACCGCAGATATAACGACCCGCACCGGTATGCACGTGTAACTCGAAGTTCCAGCCTGTACCGAGGATGTTATCCCCCAAATAACCTTTGGCACGAACTTGCTCAAGTGCTTCATTTAAGTACTGAGCAGCTTCGATGTACTCGCCGCGGATAAAGATATAACCGTGTGTTGCTTCAAGCGTATAACCCGCAATCAGCATCCCTTCGATCAATTGATGCGGAAGATCTTCCATCAACAAACGGTCTTTAAAGGTACCTGGTTCCATCTCATCGGCATTACAAATCAGGTAACGTGGACCTGAGTTGTCGTTTGGCGCCATGAGTGACCATTTAATGCCTGCCGGGAAGCCTGCACCACCACGACCTTTAACAGTCGCTGCTTTAACCACTTCCAATACATCTTTAGGCGACATGGTCAGTGCTTTTTTAAAGCCTGCATAACCTTCCAGCGCTTCGTAATCATCTGCATTACGTACGTTGGCTTGTTTGCTTAAACGCCATGTTAATGGATGCGTTTCCGGGTTACCGTCGCCATAAATTGGTTTTGGTTCAGTATTCATACATACTTCTCCAACAGCTGTTTCACCGAAGTCACTTCAACCAGACCGTGCGTGTCTTCATCAATCATTAAGGTTGGACCTTTGTCACAGTTGCCCAGGCAGCAAATTGGCAGCAAAGTGAAACGACCATCTGCAGTCGTTTGACCAAATTGGATTCCTAATTCGCGCTGGAATGCTTCTGCCAAAGTTTCCGCACCCATCAAGAAACACGCAATCGAATCACATAACAAAATTACGTGACGACCGACCGGCTGACGGTAAATACGGTTATAGAACGTTGCCACACCTTCAAGGTCCGCAACGCTCATGCTCAGCATTTGTGCGATGGCATTCATTTGCGCATCATCTACCCAGCCATTACGGCGTTGTACACACTTCAGCGCATCTAGACACGCTGCACGTGGGTATGGGTAGTGCCCCATGTGATGTTCGATATCGTGAATTTCGTCCGCAGTCAAAATCCCTTCAACATTCACACGTGGCTTTTTATCAGTCAAAATCATCATAATGCGTTTACCCCTTAGCGATCCACGTCAGCCATTACGACGTCAATGGTCGCTAAATAAATGATTAAGTCAGACATTAAGCTGCCGTTAATCACAGAAGGCATTTGCTGTAAATGCGTGAAGGTTGGTGTACGGATACGGGTACGGTAACTCATGGTTGACTTGTCTGAAGTCAAGTAGTAGTTCGACGCGCCTTTCACCACTTCCGCCATCACAGATGCTTCACCCGCCGGCATTACAGGACCCCAAGATACGCTCAGGAAGTGCGTAATTAAGGTTTCAATATCTTGTAATGTCTTGTCTTTTGGTGGTGGAACAGCCAGTGGATGGTCTGCTTTATACGCACCAGACGGCATATTATCTAAACATTGTTTGATAATTTTCAGTGATTCTTCGATTTCACGGTAGTGAACGATGACACGTGCATAGGCATCGCCTTCGTACTCCACTGGCACTTCGAAGTCGTAATTTTCATAACCGCTATATGGACGGTATTTACGTACGTCAAAGTCGATACCTGTAGCGCGTAGACCTGTACCTGTTACACCCCAAGCCAATGCAGATTTTGCATCGTATTGCGCAACATTACGGGTACGACCCACAAACACCGAGTTTTTCAGCGCCGCAGTATGGTATTCCTTCAAACGTTTTGGCATCCAGTCCAGGATTTCACGGATCAAGTGCTGCCAGTTGTTTGGAAGGTCATGTGCTGTACCACCGATACGGAACCATGCCGGGTGCATACGGTAACCGGTGATCGCTTCAATTGCGTCATAGATTTTTTGACGATCGGCGAACATGTAGAAGACTGGCGTCATACCGCCGGCATCTTGAATTGCAGTACCGATAAACAGCAAGTGGTTATTGATACGGAACAGTTCAGACATCATCACGCGGATACATTGCGCACGGTCAGGTACAGTAATACCGGCCATTTGCTCTACGCCAAGCACGTAAGGCATGTTTTGCGCACAACCACCGAGGTAGTCAACACGGTCTGTATACGGAATGAATGAATGCCAGGTTTGACGTTCAGCCATCTTTTCCACACCACGGTGGTGATAACCGATATCAGGTACACAGTCTTTCACTTCTTCACCGTCCAGCTGCAAGATCACACGGAACGCACCGTGCGCAGATGGATGGTTCGGACCCAAGTTCAGGAACATGAAGTCTTCATCGGCATTGCCGCGCTTCATACCCCAATCTTCAGGGACGAAGCGAAGATGTTCCTGTTCGTAGTCCTGTTTGGCTTTATCTTGCAAATACGGCGTATATTCAGTCGCACGTGCAGAATATTCTTTACGTAGCGGATGACCTTCCCAATAGGTTGGCAACAAGATACGACGGAGCATTGGATGCCCTTCGAAATTGATCCCGAACATATCGTAAGCTTCACGTTCGTACCAGTTGGCATTTGGCCAAATATTGGTTGCCGTCGGAAGATTCAAATCGCTTTCTGCTAAGGCAACTTTAATACGAATGTCAGTATTACGCTCGAGCGACAACAGGTGATAGAACACGGTGAAGTCAGACGCAGGTAAACCGTCGCGGTGCGTACGCAGACGCTCATCTACCGCTGACAAGTCGAACAACATCACGTAAGGACGTGACACTGTACGCAAGAACATTAAAACTTCTTGTACACGTGCGCGCTCAACCCAGACTGTCGGGAAATCCTCGAAAGTCGTTTGCACAAAGAAGTTCTCACCAAATTTGGTTTTGAGTTCTTCAATGATGGCAAATGCTGGGCGTGAATCAACAGGCGTTGATTCTGGCATAGCAATGTCAGTTTCAGCCATTGGCTTGGCTTCCTATTTAATACAAATTCAGTCAATCTAAACGACAATTACACCCATAGCGGGTGCACAACAAAACAACCTGTCGTTTAAATTATTTAATTTCATCCATTGAGCGCAGATTTTTCACAGCAACACGCTGGTCTTTCTTACGGTCACGTTCCGGCATCATCTTTGGCTTATACACTGGCTTAAGATCATCACCGATCACCGCAGAAAGCGGACGACGCTCTAGTTGAATCTGGTCTTGCAACAGCATCAATGCCTGAATCAAAGCTTCAGGACGTGGTGGGCAACCTGGAATATACACATCGACCGGGATGATTTTATCCACACCTTGTACGACTGAATAAATATCGTACATACCACCTGAGTTGGCACATGCACCCATTGAAATGACCCATTTCGGTTCAAGCATCTGTTCATACAGACGCTGAATTACCGGCGCCATTTTCACAAAGCATGTACCCGCCACAATCATTAAGTCCGCCTGACGCGGTGAAGCACGGATAACCTCGGCACCAAAACGTGACAAGTCATGCACGCCGGTCAAGGTCGTTGCATATTCCACGTAGCAGCAAGATGTACCAAAGTTAAATGGCCAAACTGAGTTTTTACGACCCCAGTTGACTGCTGTATGTACCACATCCTCTAAGCGAGTCATGAATACATTTTTATTCACTTCCTCTTCTAGCAACGGATCTTCTACAACAATACGTTCCTGAAGTGGATATTGGTCAGCATTCGGATTCGCACGGGTTAATGTATATTTCATCCCGTCTTACTCCTTATCAGATAATTGAGTTTGTGACTTTTTCACAAAACCAGATGATTGAGCCGGGATTTGACCCGTTGGATCCATCACCAATTCTTCAACCGAGTTGAAGCGCGTAATTTCTGCAAGATCCATATTTGGCGAACCAATCTTAGCTTTAATTCCTGCTGCCTTACGTCTGTCTGAAGGTGCCCAATTAAGTGCGCCTGTCGATAATTCGTAAATCAAACCAACAAGTAAAACTATGATAAAGATAGCTGCAGTTGCAAAACCAATCCAACCTACTTCACGAACAGAAACCGCCCATGCATATAGATAAAGTGCTTCTAAATCAAACACTACGAAGAAAATTGCAACTAAATAGAACTTTGCAGACAAGCGGATACGAGCTCCACCTGCGCTAACTACACCTGACTCAAACTGCTCCTGCTTGGCACGGCCCCATGATTTACCCCCGAGGAGTAATGGGACAGTCAGCATAAAGACGCATAAAAATGTAACGCCGATCACGAAGGCAATAATTGCCCATTCGTATGGAGTAATAGCACTCATGCGGGGATAACTCCTGGCAGGCCTATTTGTTAACAAAGAATGTATGTATTGGCCTTCAAATACACCAAACACAAAATTAATCCCGCCAATTGTACCTGATTTTGGATTTCACTTGCTAGTTTATAAGCCTTAGTCTTTGGGATGATTTTTTAGACATTTCAGCATTTAATTTGACTTTAATCATTCAGAATTCGTTTTAATCGTTTTCCTAAATTAAATTTTAATTATCTATTAATTTTTTTATAAATAGCGCTACCAGAAAATAGGCTGATCGATAAGTTGCTTTTCTCGCCCACCCATTTAGATATAGTCCTTTTCACTATTGAATCCAAGTTAAATCGGATAAAAACTTATTTTAACAACTATTTTTTCTTTCAAATTATTTGATTTAACTTGATATTTAATGTGATTTTTTACATCTAACTGTTGCTTTACCCCCTGCAGCTACTTGGTAATCTTGGATTGGCAATTGTGTCTTTTTGCAACATGCTCAACGGACTGATTCAGAATATGTTATTTCTATTTCTAAACCACATCATGACATTAATAAAGTAACAATAAGGAGTCCTTGCATGTCTCTACGCTTTTCCCATCGACCTAATTATTTTTTATTTGCTCAATTACTGGTTCGCCATATAGAAAATTACATCCAGAAAAATCCTAATATAAACCAGGCAGCTTTTGACTTACGTGACATCCATGCACTTTTTCAAGAAGATCATGCCTCCTCCAGCATCAATCTGGATGGCATTATGAATATCGCTGACGAATATAAAGTCGAAACCTTATCAGGCGACCAGAAACTGATTCAGCGCTATAATGTCGATGCGAAAAACACCAAACTGTTGATCGACTTTAACCCTGAAGCGCTACAAAGCTTAAAAGAGGGCAAATCACTCATTGAACCTGATGCGACCATTCAGGAATAAAATCTCTTCCAATAAAAAACGATGCCGATGCATCGTTTTTTTATGACCAAAATCATTTACACAATATCAAGCTAAATGATCACTCGCTTCCTCTGGCTTTTTTTCCAGCATTTTGCGCTTACTCTTCTTGACATAACGTTGTGCCGGCCAAGTCATAGTAAAACGCGCGCCACCCAGCGTCGGACTTTGATCAACCTGAATCGTGCCACCGAACCAGTACGCAATCCGGCTGACAATCGACAAACCTAAACCATAACCACCCGACGCACGGGTACGGCTATCATCCAGTCGGGCAAAGGCTTCAAAAATGCGGGCACGATCTATTTCCGGAATCCCCGGCCCGTCATCTTCAACACAAACATAAGCCTGACCATCTTGGTCCAGACCACCGCTAATCAAGATTTTATTATCGCAATAACGTATAGCATTGCCGACCAGATTCTGAATTACACGATGCAGATAACGACGCTCCGCCTCTACCGTGACCGCAACAGGCATTGGATGTAATTCAATGATTTTCTGGGTTTTCAGCGCCTCAGTTTCTTGCGCCACCTGATTCAGTACGTCATACAGATCAATCTGTTCAAACTCAATCGACGGCATGCCCTGTTCCAGTTTGGCATAGGTCATGATCTCATCAATCAAGGTATTCAGCGCTTCAATATCTTTATCAATCTGTTCCACCTGTTGCAGACGATAATCGTAGTCATCTTCATCCGCCATCATTTCCACACCAAAGCGGATTCGTGCCACCGGTGTACGCAACTCATGCGACACCGCACGCATCAACTCACGCTGCGCTTCGATCAAACGCTGGATATGATCTGACATATTGTTATAGCTAGACGCCAGTGTAGACATCTCGTCACTGCCTTCCACAGGAAGACGCAATGACATATTACCCGATTTCATTTTGTTTAAGGCATAGCTGACTTCACGCAACTTACGCTGCATCGGAACCAGAAGACCATAAACACCCAGACTCAACACAAACAGGCTTAATAAGGTAATACCGGTCGCCAACTGGAATGGCATCCAGTTAAACAAGGGTACCGGCCCCATGACCAATACTTGCGAGGTCGAACCAGGAATCGGTGAAATAATTGAAATTGTGGTACCACGAATAGAGGCATTGTCGCGGTATAAAATGATGCTGTGATCCAGACGCAGACGTCCGATTTGCTCGGAGTCTAAAGGTAGATTCTGGACGTTTTCGATGGAAACCGGATAAGAAAAATAATCCTGAATACGAGCCAGGTATTCTTTTTCCTGACCTGGATAGTAGACCAGATAATCCAGGATAAAGACTGGTAAGGCCTTCATCTGGCGCTCAGTAATGCTGTCGGCCTTAATATAAAGGTAATGACCCGGGTCATCACGCAGCCCAACTACAATATAGGCAATACCCGATTCAGCATCCCAACGCACCACCGCTTTTCGTTCGGCAATACGGCGCCCTTCAGCACGGGTAATGTCGACCTTGCTGGCTTCTACATAGTGAATGGGCAATTCCAGCAAATCGGAGGCATCAGAAACCCAATCCATTTTTTGCTGGAGATTTGGCTGGCGTGCAACCCCCTCACTGATGATATATGCCATACCATCAGTCAGGGATTCGCGATATTCTTGCGCACGCTGATAGTTGATAATCTGTACCAACAAATAGCCGAACACCGCCACCAAGACGACAAGGATGACGAGTCCTGCGTATATACGCAAAAATATACTGTGTTTAAACACCTATAATTTATCCTGCTTGTTCAAGCAACAAACCACATTTGCTTAAAGACCATTGGTCTCTTTAACAAAAAGATAACCCTTACTACGTACTGTTTTAATACGCTTCGGATTTTCTGGATCGTCACCGATTTTTGGACGGATACGAGAAATACGCACATCGATTGAACGGTCTTGACCATCATATTCGATACCACGTAAACGCTCGAAAATATCTTCGCGAGAGAGAATACGGCCAGCATTCGATGCAAGCAACCATAACAGGTCATATTCTGCACTGGTAAAATCAACCAGATCGCCATTTAAGGTCACTGAACGGCCGCCATTGTCGATGACCAGATCATCAAATTCGATGCGCTGTGCTACTTCATCTTCAGGCACCTTGTCAGTACGACGCAGCAATGCACGAATACGTGCCAGCAATACACGTGGCTGAACCGGTTTAGCGACATAGTCATCTGCACCCATTTCCAGACCCAAAACCTGATCCATGTCTTCAGTACGCGCAGTCAACATCAAAATCGGTTGATGATAATGTGGACGCACTTCACGGCAAATGGTCAAGCCATCCGCACCTGGCAACATCACATCCAGCACCACCATATCTGGCTGCTCGGCAATAATCCGACGAATGGCACGGTTACCATCCGGCTCTACCCCCACCTCAAGTCCGTTACGAATGAGGTATTCTTGCGTTAAACGGGCAAGACGCTCGTCATCTTCAACAATTAAAATCTTGGGTAACTTTTCTTCTTGGCTCATGTATTGCCCCTTATTTGGTGGATCTACGCTATAGGCGTATCCTTTTGAAATCCAATAGATACGTTTTTAATATGCTTGCAATATACACACGTTTACATTGTAAACAAGATAGCGTTCACCAAACTGATACATCAAGATAGCATTTTGTAATATTTTATCGTGCATTTTTTGGACAATTATGCTTGAAACAGTGGTTTAGATCTGATTTTCGATTTACACAACTATTACATGGACAAAATATGACTGCTTGATTCCGCACTTTTTAGTTATCCACAGTGTTATCTATAAGCACTTTCTTGGGACTTTGTTATGCTATGCCTTGCCTGATAAGGCTTATACAAAAATCAATAAAAATAGCGATATTTTTACAAGGATTAAAGCACAACTTAAGAAAAATTTTTAGCTAAATGTCAATATTGATCTACCCTAAATTTTCCCGTATCTTGTGTTCAATTAATTTTAAAACCACTAGGTCTTGTGTTTATTCCTCAAACACTGTGGCACGAATTTTGCCCAGTTCAAACGGTCCATAAACATAAAAATAGATGACAATGGAGCTATGCTAACATGAGCGTAATCACTTCAACTCCTGGTCAACTTCAGGTGATTAAACGCACCGGTGATGTTGCCGCTTTTGATGCAGAAAAAATTTCTGTCGCAATTGGTAAAGCGTTTTTGGCGGTTGAAGGCCAACAAAGCGCTGACTCGAGCCGGATCCATGATCGTATCGAGCAACTGACGGAAATGGTATTAAATACCTTTAAACGTCGTTTACCTTCTGGCGGAACGATTCATATTGAAGAAATTCAAGACCAAGTTGAACTTGCGCTAATGCGTACGGGCGAACAGAAAGTTGCACGCTCTTATGTCATTTACCGTGAACAACGTTCTGAAGCACGTAAACAGTTAGGTGCACATCATCACCCGACCCTGCAAATTACCGATGCTGAAGGCAAACTCAAGCCACTAGATTTAAGTGCTTTAACTGCGCATGTTACTAAAGCAGCAGAAGGCCTTGAAGGGATTGATGTACAAGCCATTGTCGATGAGACTGTGAAAAACTTGTACAACGGCGTAAAAGAGTCTGACATCTCGACCACGATGATGATGGCGACCCGTACCCGTATCGAGCAAGAGCCTAACTATACGTATGTGACTGCACGTTTATTGCGTGATGACCTGGTTGCGACTGGTTTGAAATTCCTGGGTCTACCTGTAGATACAGTTGAAGGCGATGCGCTAGAAACTTACCTGAAAAAAGGGATTGAGCTTGAGCTGCTTTCTCCAGAATTGCTGAACTTTGACCTGGCGAAACTGGCTGCTGCGATTCAACCGGAACGTTCTAACCAGTTTACTTACCTGGGTCTACAAACCTTATTTGACCGTTACTTCATCCACTCGGATGGCGTACGTTTCGAATTGCCGCAATTATTCTTTATGCGTGTTTCTATGGGCTTGTCGCTCAATGAAGAAAACCGTGAAGACCGTGCAATCGAATTCTATAACTTGTTGTCTAGCTTCGACTACATGGCTTCGACGCCTACCCTGTTTAACTCAGGTACGTTACGTCCACAGTTGTCTAGCTGCTACTTAACAACCATTGATGATGACCTGTATGACATTTATGGCGCGATGCGTGATAACGCAATGCTGTCTAAATGGGCAGGTGGTTTAGGTAACGACTGGACACCAGTTCGTGCCTTGAACTCCTACATCAAAGGAACTAACGGTAAGTCGCAAGGTGTAGTTCCGTTCCTGAAAGTAGCGAACGATACTGCTGTTGCGGTTAACCAAGGTGGTAAGCGTAAAGGTGCAGTTTGTGCATACTTAGAAACCTGGCACCTGGACATCGAAGAATTTCTTGAACTGCGTAAGAACACCGGTGATGACCGTCGTCGTACCCATGACATGAACACTGCGAACTGGGTTCCTGACCTGTTCATGCAACGTGTATTCGAAGATGCAGAATGGACTTTATTCACGCCTTCTGAAACGCCCGATCTGCATGATTTGACTGGTGCTGCATTCGCTGAGCGTTATGCACACTACGAAGCGATTGCCAAAGAAACAAACATGTTGCACAAGAAAATCCGTGCAAAAGATTTGTGGCGCAAAATGCTGTCGATGCTGTTTGAAACAGGTCACCCGTGGATCACATTCAAAGACGTATGTAATCTGCGTTCACCACAGCAACACGTAGGCGTGGTTCACTCTTCTAACCTGTGTACAGAAATCACGCTGAACACCAGCAAAGAAGAAATCGCAGTATGTAACCTAGGTTCAATCAACCTGGTACAACACGTTCAAGGTGGTGTTCTTGATCGCGAAAAACTGGCGCGTACAGTTAAAACAGCCGTTCGTATGCTCGACAACGTGATTGACATCAACTACTACGCTGTTCCGCAAGCGCGCAACTCGAACCTGAAACACCGTCCAGTCGGTATGGGTATCATGGGCTTCCAGGATGCGTTATACGAAATGAACCTGGCTTATGGTTCTGATGCTGCGGTTGAGTTTGCTGATGAATCGATGGAAGTGATTTCGTACTACGCGATTTCAACATCTAGCGATTTGGCTGTTGAACGTGGTACATACGAAACATTCAAGGGTTCATTATGGGGTCAAGGTATCCTGCCAATCGACTCGCTTGATCTGGTTGCAAAAACCCGTCCGGAACGCATGTTCGAAGTAGACCGCACTCAACGTCTGGACTGGGATACTTTACGTGCCAAAGTTCAAAAAGACGGTATGCGTAACTCGAACGTAATGGCGATTGCTCCGACTGCTACGATTTCAAACATTTGTGGCGTGTCTCAATCTATTGAGCCTACATTCCAGAACTTATATGTGAAATCTAACTTGTCTGGTGAATTCACTGTGATCAACCCGTACCTGGTACGTGCGTTGAAAGAACGTGGTCTTTGGGATGCGGTGATGGTCAACGACCTGAAACACTTCGAAGGTTCTGTTCAGAAGATTTCCCGTATTCCTGAAGAGCTTAAAGCCATTTTCGCGACTGCATTTGAAGTTGATACACGCTGGATCGTGGATGCTGCATCACGTCGTCAAAAATGGATCGATCAGGCTCAGTCTCTTAACCTTTACATCGCTGGTGCAAACGGTAAGAAACTGGATATCACTTACAAGATGGCTTGGTTACGTGGTCTTAAGACGACTTATTACCTTCGTGCATTGGGTGCGACTTCTGCTGAGAAATCAACCATTAACACTGGCGCATTGAACGCAGTTAAACCTGCAACTGTTGCGGCGCCTGTTGTAGCAGCAGCTCCTGTCGTTGAAGCGCAAAAACCTGAAGCTCCTGCAGAGGAAGAAGGTTTTGCTCAAGCGGCGCCAGTGCCAATGGCATGTTCAATTGACAATCCTGATTGTGAAGCTTGTCAATAATCTGACAGGTTTTAAATCCTCCCCGACCCTCCTTTAATAAAGGAGGGAGAAAATCCCCCTTTTCAAAGGGGGACTTAGGGGGATTACGAAATTCAGGCAATAAAAAAGCCCTCTAGCGTCCGTCAAAACTAACTAGAAGGCTTTCAATCTCGAAGTGATACCAAGATGGTCACAACGAGGCTGGCATCACAAAATGCGTGAACGGATTGTATCATCAATTCGAGAAACGAGCCAGTAAGAGTCATCTTGAATTTGTAATGGAGATTATCTCTATGGCTACGAAAAAAGTTTCTCGTGATGCAGGAACTGGTCGTTTCGTAACTGAAGGCTATGCAAAAAAGCATCCTAAAACTACAGTTACTGAAACAATCAAGCCTAGTAAATCATCTAAAAAATGATTTAAACGTGAATCCTAGTTTCGGCTAGGATTCACAAACTAAAAGTAAAAGGAAACCTCAATGCCACATATGACTCATAACTACATGTTAGGACTTGCGGCATTGCTGATTTCCTTTGGTATTACCTTTTATTTACCGATTGCTTATTTCTGGTTCAAAGTTCGCCAGCAGCGTAAGCAAAATAAGTAGTGGGGATCATTGCTCCTGTATAAAACTAGAGCATTCATCGACAAAACTTAATTTTGCTTACACAAATTAAGCGTATAGTAAGACATCTCAGCCAAGCTGAATGTCTCATAAAAGATATAAAGCAACGTAGAGAGAATTGATATGTCTATCCTAAGTTGGGACGATTTCGAAGATGATTCGCAAAAACCGGCTGCACCTGAACAGCAGCCTGCGCCCGTCGAGCCGCAAAAAGCGACTAATTCACAGATGGTATCTGATGCAGGCAACGCATCGCCGGATGTGGCAGCTGCACAACCCCTTAGAGCCACTCAAAACCGAGGATCAAATCCAACCGATTCGCTGGCAAGAGCATCTGCTTCCCTAGAGCAACTTGATGTTGCACCGGGTCTGGAAGAGCTTGAAATGGGTGCACAGCGTGTACAGGTTGATGACAAGGCGATGATCAACTGTCGTGCAGACTTGAACCAGCTTGTTCCATTCAAATACGAATGGGCTTGGCAGAAGTATCTGGACGGATGTGCAAACCACTGGATGCCACAAGAAGTCAACATGAACCACGACATCGCGCTGTGGAAGTCTGAAAATGGCTTGACTGAAGATGAACGTACCATCGTAATGCGTTCACTTGGTTTCTTCTCGACTGCCGATTCACTGGTTGCAAACAATCTGGTACTGGCGATTTACCGTCACATTACCAACCCTGAATGCCGTCAGTACATCTTGCGTCAGGCATTTGAAGAAGCGATTCACACACACGCTTACCAGTACTGTATCGAGTCGTTAGGTATGGATGAAGGCGAAGTCTTCAACATGTACCGCGAAGTTCCGTCAGTGGCACGTAAAGCGGCGTGGGGCCTGAAATATACTCAGTCTTTAAGTGATCCTACTTTCAAAACTGGTACACCTGAAAATGACCAGATCCTGCTTCGCAACCTGATCGCGTTCTACTGTGTACTTGAAGGTATCTTCTTCTACTGCGGTTTCAGCCAGATTCTGTCTATGGGCCGTCGTAACAAGATGAATGGTGTGGCCGAGCAATTCCAGTACATCCTGCGTGACGAGTCAATGCACCTAAACTTCGGTATCGATATGATCAACCAGATCAAGATCGAAAACCCAGGTTTATGGACCACTGAATTCCAGGAAGAAATCATCCAGATGATTCTTGAAGGTACCATGCTGGAAATCGAATATGCACGTGACACCATGCCACGCGGTGTACTTGGCATGAATGCTGGCATGATGGAAGAATACCTGAAGTTTATTGCTAACCGTCGTCTGGCGCAGTTAGGCTTGCCTGAACAGTTTGCTGGTGTGAACAACCCATTCCAGTGGATGTCAGAAATGATGGACTTGCGTAAAGAGAAGAATTTCTTCGAGACGCGTGTTACGGATTATCAGACTGGCGGTGCGTTAAGCTGGTAAGGTTTAGCTTAAACGTCATGCGACACAAGGTTTGTCAAAAACGACACATTGTTTGTCATAAGACGACGCATTGTTTGTCAAAAAACTTTGCTTAATGACAAGATAATGTAAGATTTTTGATACATATTTCAATATTGTAATATTAATATGAAATCATTAATTGACTGTCATTTGTCATAATGAATACTATCAACAGAAATAAAAAAAGGGGTCTATTAATAGACTCCTTTTTTTATTTCTATATAGTCTATATAGCGAAATAAAAATTTAAACTGTAAATAATTAGTGTTAAAGACACCTTTATCATTCAAATAAAAAATCTCCCCACACGACCTCAAATCCAACTGGTAAAATAGACAAAATAATGTTAAATATCTATAAATTACATAATTTTAAAAATTAATTTTTTAAAAAAACATTTCTAGAGGGGATTCTTGTGGTGAGAGAAGAATATTTACGTTTTTTACAAACGTTTAATGTTGAATCTACATCAATAAATGCTAAAAAAATTGCCAATATTGTTTTAGATAATTTAGAAGATTTAGCTCAACTATCAACACATCAAGGTCAAAGAATCCGCAGATTAATTACTTTAGCTCAACCGCAATGGAATGAAATCAGAACTGATATAGCTATCACTGACTCTACGAATTTAAATGATCATCAAGATATTAAACAGTTAAAACATATGGTAGTTGGCCCCTTTAGAGGATTTTCACGTGCAGAAGAATTTAATTTAGATAGTCAATGTGTATTAATTTACGGACCAAATGGCACTGGCAAATCAAGTTTCTGTGAAGCACTCGAATATGGCATGCTTGGAAGTGTTAGTGAGGCTGAAACTAAACGTTTCCGAGATCAAGCTGAATATTTGAAAAATGCGTATATTAATCAATTTACTCCCCCTCATATTATTGCTAAAGATTCAAATGCGGGTGATGTAATTGTTGAACCAAATCCATCTAGGTACAGATTTTGTTTTGTAGAAAAAAATAGAATTGATAACTTTTCTAGAATAGCAGCCCAAGCCCCCTCTAAACAGACTGAACTTATTTCAACATTATTTGGATTAGAAGAATTTACAGATTTTGTTCGTAACTTTACTACCGAAATCGATGAAAGATATATAGATATTCAAGGAGAGAAAACCAAATTACTTGCACAAAAACGCCTTGAGTTATCATCTGCTGAACAAATCAAAATAAATAATCTTGCTGAGTTAGAAACTATTTCACATGAAGAAGTAGCACTCGCTCAACGATATAAAAACGATTTCAGCTTTAGTCTAATGGTTAGAGAAATTATTGGAACGGAGGACTCTTTAGGTGCCATTCCTCAACTAGAACAAGAATTACAAACACCAATCCCATTAAAAAGCAATCTAACGACTTCTGCCTTGGACATATTGATAAATAATATTGGAGTTAATATTAATCAACTTAATATTCAACAACAAGAATTAGGACTGTATAGCCAACAAGTATCATTTAAACAACTATATGAAGCTGTTATACAGATTCAACCAAGTAACCTTGAAAGTTGCCCAGCCTGTCATACCCCCTTAAATCAAGTTACAATTAACCCCTACCAAAATTCCCAAGATGAATTAAAAAAACTTCAATATTTGGCAGAAATACAAAAAAGAATACAGGATATTCAACAAATTATAGGCCAATACTTATTTAGTCTGGCTCAAATGGTAAGTACTTGTTTACATTTTTTACCAATTAGCAATCAACTCGCTGTATATCAAATCCCTAATGGTATACAACCAAGTCTTACTTGGTGGAACTCTTTACTACAACCTTTAGTAGATGGATTTACCCCTTGTCAGTATATACAAGCACAGGTAAAACAACTCGAAAATATAGATCTTTTATCTGACCAAGCTCAAGTAACAAGGAATGCCAAACAGGCTGAATTGCATAAATTACGTGAGTTTGAACGTCAAATTACAGTCTTACAAACTCGACGTGAAACGGCTGTTAATGAAATTTCTAAGACAGAATTACTTATAACTAATTTCAATACTCAAAATGCACAGTTAATCAACGAAGTTATGCTAGAAGGATCTCTCTTACAAAGAAATCAGTCTATCACAGCAGGATATACTGAATTCGTATCTAAAATAAATGAATATAATCGACTCTTACCATCACAATTAGTTGCTGATTTAGGCGAGACAGTTACTACCCTATACAATGCATTTAATCGTTACGATACCCCCCATGAAAAATTAGCTACAGTTCAACTTCCTTTGACGCAACCCCAAAAACTACTTATTTCATTCCAAACAGAGCCAACAAAATTCTTCGATGCACTTCATATTCTTAGTGAGGGCCATATTAGATGTATTGGATTAGCAATCTTATTGGCAAAGAATATCAAAGAAAATTGTCCTATTCTAATTTTTGATGATCCCGTTAATGCAATAGATGATGAGCATAGAGGGGCAATAAGAGAAACACTATTTAACGATTCTTATTTCAAACAGACCCAGATTATTCTAGCTATCCATGGAGAAGAATTTTTCAACAATACTCATCAAATACTTGGCAAACAAAAAGCTGCTGCTTCCGAGTCGTATATCTTTTCTCCACAAAAGCTTGATAAACATATATATGTACATTCGCTACAACGTCCGAAAAATTACGTATTAGTGGCAAAAGAGTTATATTCTAGAGGGGAATATAGAGATGCACTTATGTCATCTAGACGGGCTTTAGAGCATCTATGTAACAGAACTTGGATTCATTACGGAAAACACAGTGATCGTAATGACAGTTTAATTAGCGTTTCGAGAAGATCGCCAGATCAACCGTGGGATTTAAGAAACCTTGCAGAAAACTTAAAAACTAAAATAAATTCTTCTCGTGGAAACATCCCTAACAAAACAGAAATTTTATCCGCTTTAACATCTTTATTAGGCCCAAGTGGTACCTCCCCATGTTGGCGTTATTTAAATAAAGGTACACATGGAGAAGATGACTTACCAGAGTTTGACCAGCATGTAGTTGGGATTATAGTAACTTCGCTTGAACAGCTCGATTCAGCTATTAGTTAATATGCAATTATTCTATATATTATCGATAAACTATGAATAATATGTAGTTTCTTGTAGATTAATCCATAAAGTCAAACATGAGTCCTCTTTGGACTCATGTTTGACAAATCAAAAAGATGATCCAATTCAAGCTTGGAAAAAATTGGTACACGGATGACTTAATATTACTTTAACCCTTCATGTAATACTTGCAATAAAATATAGATTTGACTCTTAAAATTGAGCCACTAAATAAAGTAATAATTTTATATCAACACCTAAGGAATCTTAAATGAAGTTTAATGAATGGAGAAATGAAGCAGCTAGGCTAATTCACGAAGAGCTACTAAAATGCTACTCCAACAAAAAGCTAGGGGGTTGGGATGAAAACTATATTACGACACAAATGCTTATCGCACTTAAAAGTTTAGGTCTAGAACTTACTTGGGACGATAAGCCACAAAAAGTAAAATGGGAATGTCATAAATTAAAAAGTCATTTAGAAAACCAATATGGTGATATTGCTGTAATAGTTAAAGTATGGCTTACCCAAGAATGTTTTGTTGAGGGTGTTGCCTTCTATGAAGCAAAACGACAATACTTTAATGATACTCATCAAACACAGGGCTTTAATGCAATAAAACTTGAACAGCTTCTAAGAATATCTGAATTGACTCATGCAAGTCATATACTTTTGTACGATGTTGATCTATATAAAAACCAATCAGCGGCTAGTTCAATTTCTACTATCATAGCAAAAGAACTCTGCCAAAATAAAATGACAAATGTAGTCGGTCGTTTAATACATCGATATGGTGAGCCGTGGGTAGTATCTTTAGGAGATAATTTACTTGGATTACATCTAGATTTTTGTGAAAAATCGGTTGAATCAATAAAAAAATTAAATTTTTCATCGAATCCCCCTGCTTTTATATTAAATTCTGCTGTAGGCTTAAATAACTTATTAGAACCTACACTCGATAATACATTTATCAATAATAATTTTTATGATAACTGGTTTCAAATACAAGAACCTCAACAAAAAAAGGATAGAGATAATAATATAGATGGTCCTGAATTTGATCGATAAGCCTAGTAAAAAATGAAAAATATTGTCCGAACAGAAACATAATGAATCTTAACTAAAAAAATCAAATTGGCTCATAAAAACTGTTATTTCTTTATCTAGAACTTTAAGCCAATCAATTAATTCAATCACATCAAGTCGTCTTTCTAAGATTTCAACTTTGGAAACATAAGATTGGGGCTTATTCAAAAGACGTGCAAGCTCAACCTGAGTCACATTTTTTGATTCACGCAGTTCTATAAGTTTCTTAATTAGGTCTTGATACCTAGGATCATGTATTGAGCGCATGGCTCAATATCAGTTACAATTAAAAATATCCCAAAATAGGATATTTTTAATTTAACCCTATCTGTTTACTGAAATTTTTCTTTTGAAGAATCATTGAACGATAGTTTAGGAATTCACTGTGAAGCAAAAATTTTCTATAGCTCAAATCAATACTATTGTTAAAAAAAATTTAGCAGGTGCAACTATCGAACAGATTTGTGAAGAGTACAAAATCAGTGTCGCAACTTTCTATCGCTGGAAAGCAAGTTATATAGATATTAATGAGCAAATTTTGATTCGCTTAGATAAATTGGAACAAGAAAACTTAGCTCTCAAACAAATGTATGCTGAAGAAAGATTGTCTAAGCGCCTAGAAATGTAAGGTGCTCTTATCTAAATCTCGAATATCAATTACAAAGATAATTTACATTTCAAGTATTTTAGATAGCATCTACTGTCATGAGGGTCGATTCTTCAACAAGATTATGAAACCTTACCTTTTCTAAAAAATCTGATGAAGCCCTAATGTCTTCTTTCCAAGTATTACCAGCCAATTTTCCATTATCCATCTTTAAAAATTGAGTCCTTAATATTTGTAAATCCATTAGGAAATCTTCTTTGAAGTTATCTCCTAATATTGATTCATTTGCGTCCGCTAAAGAAAACACATACGAATTCATCAATAAAATTAAACTTTCACTAAAATGTGAATACGGCTTTCTAGAACAAACAATAAGTAAGGTTCGATAAATTGCTCGACTGATATCGATAACGCTCTTACTTTCCCTGATACCTAAAAGTAGAAAAATAACAAGTGCAGCTAAAGCATCTAAGCTGGCCAATCGTTCCAGCTGTATCAGTTTTTTAGGCGATAAATTCTCAACTAACTTCCGATCACAATCATATTTATTGGATTTATAAAGTATTCGTTGAACTTCCCACGACAGTTTTCCAATACTCTCTTTTAAAAGTAAATCTAAACTTATTGAATTTTTCATAGCTTGCCAAAGCACATGATTAATTATCAATGAGCTACCTTGTACGATTGCTTCTGCTTTATCTGTAAGTTTTGGGTTAGGAACATTTGAACCACTCTTATAATTCCTCCATTTCCTATCGTTATCAGCAATATACCCATCCACTACTCTAATTTTATCAGGCTCAATTATTCTTGCTATATGAGAGGGTATATCTGTATCTAAACCAAGCTGTATGTGTGAATACCACAAGGCAACCCGCAGTTGATCAATTACATCCCTTTTATTAATTCTAACTTTTCTAATATTTTCGTTTTTCAAAACACAATCCATGAAATTTAAATAAATCAAAAAATATCAATTATTTAAAAAATATTTTCGGAAAAATTTTGGCAATTTATTCAACTTGTACACTTCCAAACGTAAGTATAAGCTTTTGGTGAGACAGGTTACTACCAGGAACTCAATGGAAACTCACCTCATAGTTGATGCAGCAACAATAGAAAAAGAACTATTCGACCGTTACGGCCCACTAATGACAGATGATGTATTACGAATCGCGTTAGGCTACAAATCCACAGAAGCTTTTAGACAAGCTTTAACACGTAAAACAGTACCAGTTCCTGTTTTTAGTATCCTAAATCGTCGTGGCAAATATGCTTTAGTAAAGGATGTTGCTACATGGCTAGCAAATCAAAGAAATTCTATTTTAGATTCTCAAGACAACCACTAAATTCTCAATAATCAGAAACAACCCTGGAGTGATTATGAAAAGTTAGAAAAAAATTAATAAAAAACGGACCCTAAAAAGGATCCGTTGGTGACTTTATATAGAAGAATATAAAGACGTAGCAATCATAGTATCTTCTCTATATCGCCACCAGTCAAGTAAGTGCTATTCAATCGCAATAGTACAGATTAGCTCATTCTCAAATATCTATTGAGAATAGGAATACTTCTGGATGAACAGATATGTCTTATAAAACGGTTTTTTCAAAAACCGATATTCAAACAAACATCCTAGAACAAATCAGGATTGCCTTTGAATCAACAGCAAATGTAGCAGCTACACTTCATGGGAAACGCAAAATCCATCAAGGAGCATTTGGTCGTCGAACCTCCCTCTTCCCGAGTGAAAAGTGTTGTGGATCAATACCATTAGAAAGCCAGCTTGAACTTGCTCATGCAGTCTCCTTAGAAAAGGATCCCAATATCTTAAATTATCGCTCACAAGCATTAAAAATTTTACTGATCAATGAACAGTATTGTTTTCCAGATTTTTTGATTCAAACCAAAAAAGGTAATTATGAAGTTCACGAAGTCAAACCATCTATAGCATCATTATCAATAGATGAATTAAACCGCTTTGCAATACTTTCTGACCTACTACACTCAATTGATATTACTTTTAAGCTAATCGATCACACTGATTTACCCAATGAATCAGAGATATCTCAGCTACTTTATTGGTATCAAAGAGGGCATCGATTCAACTGGAATAATTTTGAAATTAATTACGCATTAGAGCAATTAACGCTCAAAGAGTTTAATAACTCAACTCAAGTCTACAGAACACTTGAATCAATTGGTCTCAAACCAGAACTAGCTGATTATTTATTTTTTCATCAAAAAATTACTATTAACTCAGATAAACAAAAAAGCAGAGAGGTCTAATAACATGAATAACTCTCTTTTTATTCCACAGCCAGGTTTTCGTTTTTATTTTAAAGAACATCCTGACTATATTTTTGAAATCGGCTCTGTAACCTATAACACTATACGATATGCAGCAATTGCTGGTGGAAAATCATTTTCAATTACCCCGAATGAGTTTGAAAATCGCTTCAAAAAAGGTGAAATTTTATGCGTCTTTGCACCTGATAAGCTGATGATCAACCCTAAACACAATTCAGAAATACATCGTAAAGAGCGTTATGTCATTAGCGCTCTTCAATTTCTAAAATCTCCGACGAGCCCTAAACATTTATCAAAATTAATAGAGCAGATCTCCACTGAGATTAAAGATCCTCATCCTCCTTCCTGCCGTACTGTCGCAAGATGGGTTACTAAATATAAAAGTTTTTCGCAGAACAAGCTGTGTTTACAAGATAAATATATAGGCAATCATCATTTAAGATTCCCACCTGAAGTCTACCAAATTCTGAATCAAGCAATTAATGACGTCTATTTGAAGCCCGAATATAGAACTGGTAAAGACGTACAAGCCTATATGCTTGGTCGATTCATGGAGCAGGGCATCCCATTAGAACAGTTACCCACACTGAGGAGTATCCAACGGCATATCAAAAAATTGGAC
Source organism: Acinetobacter sp. 129952 (assembly GCF_056642055.1). The sequence continues at coordinate 387,023 of NZ_JBWVSU010000002.1, forward strand.
CCTTATATTGAATTAAAAACAAAGAAAGGCTCGCGAATAGCTAAGAAAAAGTTTCAAGCTGCCGGCAAAAGTATTATTAGCCCCTTTGCTCTTTATATGGTCGAAATAGATACACATTATCTCGATATTATTATCATCGATCCAAAGAATAAGGTTGCTTTGGGACGACCATTCCTTGCTTGTGCAATTGACGTTTATTCAAGAGCAATTGTAGGCACATATATCAATATGTACCCCCCTAGTGCTGCTACTACTTTAGAAGCTATTAAGGATATGGTTACTCGCCCGAATCATAAATTACCAGGAGGAATTCCGAGCATCATCATTCCAGACAATGGTGTGGAATTTAAAAATAATGCTCTCGAAAGAGTTTGTGAACAACTAAAAATTACTTTAACTCCATCTCAAGTTGGTACACCTAATAACAAACCGCATATTGAACGTTTTTTTAGTACGCTGACACATGGGATTCTTCAAAAACTCCCTGGAACAACTTTCTCAAGTCCAATAGATAGAGGTAATTACAAGTCCAATAAAATTGCTCAACTGACTCTAGAACAATTGAAACAATATGTAGATACATGGATCCATGATGTTTATCACAAATCTATTCATCATACGACTGGTCGCTGTCCTATTATCATGTGGCAAGATGCAATCGAAGATATTCGGCCCAGTTTTCTCACAGATATAGATGCAAAAATTTTATGTCGCAGGCCTATTGAAAGAAGCATTAATCACGGTCAAGTCCGAGTAGACAGTATTAGTTATTTTTCTCATGCACTAACAACTCTACAAGCGCAAGGCATAAAGACCGTTACCGTGCTTATAGATGATTTAAATTTAAATGAAGTTTATGTTATAGACCCAAATAATAAAGATGTCGTTATTCAAGCAGATTCAACCAATCAAGACTATACATTTGGCTTATCACGAGTAACCCACCTTGAAGTTCAAAAACTAAAGAAAGCCCAATCTCGATCCGACAAACAAAGGATTGGTGCAATGTCAGATTTATATCACCTGTATAAACTTATGCACGAGATACAAAGTAATCTAGTGAAACATAAACCGCGATTAAAGCCACTTACTTTAGAACTCCCCAAACAACTTAAAAGAGTTGAGGAACAGCTTTTTTCGAAGGAAAAAGATATTACTGAACAACCTATTTCCACTATAAATACAGCTACTCCAATTGATCAGTTTGGTTCTTTGGAGGTATTTAAACATGGAAAAATTTGACAATCGATTTGAAAGAATTCGATCTATTAACAATATTGTCATTACTTCTAATGAATTTATGGCAGCTTTTACGGGTATACAAGATTGCGTCAAAAGAAGTATTTCCTATAGTGAACCAGTTGGAAGCATGCTGCTGGCAGAGGGGGGATTAGGAAAAACAACCTTGTGCAAAGCAATCTTAAGCTTGATGCCACGTTCAGAAAGAATGGAAAAGGATCATAAAAAATTTATTATCCCAGTATGCTATGTAGAAGTACCCTCACCTGCCACCGTGAAGTCATTAGCCATAATGATGCTCAAAGAACTGGGAGATCTTACTTGTGAAAATGGATATGGCACGACTGAATACCTAACAAGTAGGCTCATTCATTTACTAGCTCAATGTGAAACTAAGCTCATATTTTTAGATGAGTTCCATCATTTATTTGAGCGTAAACCTACGTCTACAAGAATGAATCGGACTACAGGGAATTGGATTAAAACTTTAGTGAATAGAACTGGGATCAGTTTTTGTTTAGTTGGTTTACCAGAGTTCGTACCACTACTTCAAATTGATAGCCAAATTGCACGTAGATTTCCATTCATCTACCAGCTAAACCCATTAACTGTTGATCCATCACAGGGTGGGAGTATGTTTGCATTTCTTGCCGAGGTTTCAAGAACTCTCAATAGGCAAAATATCTCCTTCATGCCAGCACTAGATAGCCAACTTGTAGGCATGCAAATTCAATTAGCTACGGAAGGCTATCACTCATACATCATGAGCCTAATTAGAGAAAGTATTGCGCATGCTTTAAACGATGGTCGGCAAGTCATTAACTCTAGTGACTTCAGTTATGCCTGGAAATTAGGTATCACGCTATACATTAGCAAACAAAGTAAAAATCCTTTCGAAATGAATATTTCTCAAATCATATCATTCATGAAATAAACATAATTATGCAAAATACTCTTTTAATACAAGCTATTCCCTACGAAGATGAATCGCCAATCAGCTTCCTACTAAGAACCGCTAAACTTAATGCACATAGTTCAATCTCTAATTTAGTAGGGAAAGAAAACTATCAATCCGTCCTTAAAGCATCACTAAATTATCATCTTGCAGATGAAGCACGCTTTAGCTTAGTTTTAAGTGCTTTAAATATAGATAGTGATTACTCACTTTTAGCTTTTGAAAGATCAAAGCCAACGAGTAGATCTCCAAGAACACTAGGAGCAATTGAAATCCCCCATGAGTTGCTAGAATTAAACAATATACGTTACTGCCCTCTATGCCTTTGTGAAAAGGCATATCTAAGAAAATTATGGATGCTAAAACCTATCTATGCATGTCCGATACATTCTTGCTTTTTAATTGATTCTTGTCCAAAGTGTGAGAATCCAATTACATCAAAAGCTGGTGTTGAAAACTGTGCTAGTTGTGGTTTTGAATTAGATAAAGCTCCAGTTAAGGAAGCAGAAACAATAGAAACTGTATATTGGTTTATAGACGTTCTAAATTTCAACTCCAATAAATTATTCAAACAGTTTGCAGCTTGCTGGAATGCTTTTAATGAATTCTTTAAGTTCGATGGAACTAATACTGATTTGAAAGTTTTCCTTTCTGTCTATGAATATTTTCATAATCCTGAAATTTCAGCACTAAAACTCAGTGCTCTTATTAATTCTAAAATCAGATATTCACACCCAAGAGTACAGTTGATACCCTTTTTTAAATATGAACAATTCTTCAAGACTCATATTAAAGTTGTTGAAAAAAATGCTAATGAATACAAAATTAGTGAAAATAGTATTGCTAGAAAACTGAGAAATCATGAGATAAAGCATATTTTGAAGGTTTCTCGTTTTGAACTTGAGAAATTGATTGAAAACGACTATTTAAATTTGGGGAAGAAAGAGCTTTATCGTGGAAGTATCTCGAGTATAGATATTGAGCGCTTTATTATGGGCCTCAATAACGAGGATAAACCTGCATTAGATACACTAGATGCAATAGCAATCAGTAATGACCACATTGATCTAAAACAAGTTTCTGAAATTTTAAAAATCAATTATGAAACTGCTAGAAAACTTGCAAATATGGGTTGGTTCAATTCAGAAGAAAACTATCTAGATACAGACGATCCAAAAAAATATTCAAAGAAAAAACTTCATGAATTCGATAGAAAATATATGCTGATCGCACTTTTAGCGAAACAGATCAACGTAAACCCTACGAATCTCGTAGAAAAATTAGCGTCAATAGGTATTACGCCCGTTCATGGAGCTCATATTGATTCGACACCAATTAATATTTTTTTAAAGACAGATGTTCAAGATATAAATTTAAAAAATTTAGACATGATTCAACACTATCCAACACGAACAGGTAGGCGAAAAGATACGTTAGAATCGATAACCACCAATGTGGCTTATTACTCGTTAAAAGATGCATCTGCACTTTTAGGCATTAGCCCGAATAAAGTTGCGGTACTTGTTCAAAAAGGGATTCTTAGAAAAAAAGAGAACAGCCCTTTATCTGTTCAAATTGAAGCTTGCTCCCTATTAAATCTTAAGAATAAATTATTAAGCGATGAGTTTATTTCCTACTTAGACGCTGCAAAGCGATTGAACTGCCCTATAAATTGGATGAAAAAATATTGGGTCGATACAGGCTTCTTAGACCTTGAAGATTTAGTCTATTGGAAGCTTATTTATAAAAATGAGCTTACTGAAGTTCTAGATTTAAAAGAAGAATTCATTACTGGTGCTGAGGCAAGCTCTCTTTTAGGTATGCGCCACTCCCATGTCACTAACTTACAAAACCAGGGTCTCATAAAGCCTCACTATTTTGGAAAAACAGATAAAAAAGTAAGACTTTTCAATAAAAATGAAGTTTTAAAGTTTGTAATACAGTAATTTGATGACGTTCTTCAGATCCCATCTAATCCTTATGTTGGGATCTTCTTACAATTAATAAAGCCTCATTAGGAACTTCAACTTTAACTTTTATTTTAACTTCATTTCCATTTCGGTCTTTGGTTTTAGTTATATATTGAATTAAAGCATTTGAATAGCCACTAAAATTCTAGACACACGTATTGGCTATCCTTTCCCAAAGCTCAATTTGACCTAGCCTTAGAGATTCATAAAGAATATTTTACAGCTTCAAAAGCTGCTGAGTATTTAGGTATGCATCACACGCATATGACTAATTTAGTAGCTCAGGGGTTGATTAAGCCTATCTTTCATGGCAATAAATTTTATTCCGTCCGACTATTCGAAAGGAAGGAGGTTGTGAAATTACTCGAAGCGGGTTATGGCTATAAGAGTAATTAAAAAATCTTAACTTATGTGTCAGATATTCTCAGAAAGTCTTAACTTATGTGTCAAAACCTCGTTAAGATTAAATGTCAACAAAACTAAGAAATATTTGATTTAATTAAGTAAATCAATCTCACATTATTTGTCATTTAACGCTAAGTTGTCATTTGCGACACATAAAATGTCATTGAACGACACATAAGTTGTTATTGATAAAAAAACCGCCATTCATGGCGGTTTTTTATTTTATTGAATTTAAAGATTTATTAAAGCGTTAAACGATTTAATCGTTTTAATTCTCGAATTAAACCTGAGTGATCCAAACCGCCATCTCCAGCATTCACCATACTTTCAAAAAGTTGATCTACCAATTTGGCAACAGGCAAATTCAATCCTAAAGTTTGAGCATGTGCCATGGCTGTGTTTGTATCTTTCAATTGAGTTCTAGCCGTACCACCTGGTTCAAAGGTCTCGTTTAACATTCGCTCACCATGTTGTTGCAAGATAGACGAATCAGCAAAACCACCTGAGAGTGCCTCTTTGACCTTACGCGGATCTGCTCCACCTTGTTGCGCCATAAGCAGACCTTCACTAACCGTTGCAATTGTACTAGCAACAATCATTTGATTCACCAGTTTAGCCAATTCTCCACATCCCGTTTTTCCAACAAGGACGGAGCGTCCTAGCGCTTTAAATACAGTTTCAGCTTGTGAAAATACATGCTCATCGCCGCCCACCATAATCGCTAAATTAGCATTGATTGCACCTTTTTCTCCACCAGATACTGGTGCATCCAAATATTGCAAACCCAGTTGACTACATCTTTGAGATTGTTCCTTTGCCTTTGCGACTGGAATGGAACTCATGACAATCACGGTACTTTTAGGCTTAAGCTGACTGACGGCACCTTGCTCCTGAAATAGAATTTCATCGCAGGTTTTACCATCACTCAACATACACACTAAAAATTCAACATCAACGCCAACTTGACTCAATTCAGGACAAGCAACGGCACCAGCATCAAGCAAAGTTTTAAGTTTCGAGGGCGTTCTATTCCATACTTTTACATCATGCCCCGCATTTAACAAGTTTATGACCATTGGTGTACCCATGATGCCTGTACCCACAAAACCAATCTTCGCCATTATCTAAACTCCGTTACCGTTTGTGCTTTAACTTGATGTTGCTCTGCTTTAAGTGCATTAGATTTTAATTTCCCTAATAGCAATAGACCAAGACCACCCATGGCAACAAAAGATGCGATAACCAAAAAGGCGATAGTATAGTTTCCAGTTGTGGTATATAAATATCCTGTCAAATAAGGCCCTGTAAATCCACTTAAATTACCTACTGAGTTAATCAACCCAATACCAGCTGCGGCACCCACACCTGTCAGCGTTTGGCCTGGAAGTGTCCAGAAGATATTAATGGCGCTAAAGACACCAATTGCTAAGAAGATAAAGCCGACAATAATGGCCCAAGGTTGATTAACGACCAAGGCAATAGTAATTGCAATAGCTGCCATCAATGCGGCACAAGCACCATGTTTATAACGCTCTTGTTTACGATCTGAACGACGGCTCCATAAAATCATCCCAACTGCAGCAAATGCATAAGGAATTGCAGTTAACATACCATTTTGAATTAGCGTAATTTCCATACCAAAGGTATTGCGGAAAGATTCTAATACGCTTGGTAAGAAGAAAAACATTGCATTTGAACCAGACGTAATACCGAAATAAACCATTGCCATAATCCAAACCAGTGGATTCTTAAAGACCTGTTTAATCATCTCGCCTTTAGTTAGGTTTGAATCTTCAGTTTTTTCTTTTTCACGTTCTTCACGCTCTAACGTATTCATTAACCAAGTACGTTGCTCTGTAGACAACCACTGTGCTTCTTTTGGTGTATTGGTCAAATATTTTAGACAGACAATACCTAAAATAATTGAAGGAATGCCTTCTAGGATATACATCAAGCGCCAGCCTTCATAGCCAATGGTATCTCCCCATTGCATTAAGCCAACTGAAATTGGTGCGCCAATAATTTGTGCAATGGGCAATCCTAAATAGAATGTTGCAAATACACGAGCACGGTAGCGTGCCGGAAACCATAATGTGAGATAGAAAATAACACCCGGGAAAAAGCCTGCTTCTGCGATGCCTAACAAGAACCGTAATACAATAAACTGGGTGCCATTTTGAATAAAGCCCATCATTGCCGCAATAATGCCCCATGTAATCATAATACGGGCAATCCAAATTCGGGCACCAAAACGATGGAGTAGAATATTACTTGGAACTTCAGCAATGAAATATCCGAGAAAGAAAATACCAGCACCTAAACCAAAGATGGTCTGGGTAATACCAATAGCGTCATTCATATGCAAGGCTGCAAAACCGATATTAGTTCGGTCCAAGAAAGCCATAACAAATAAAATAACGAGAAATGGAATAATTCTTTTTGAAATACGTTTAATGGTCTGCTCTTCCAACGCAGATACAGGTTTAATATCTTCCATAATATTGCCTCACTTTAATCGGCTGTCCCAGCCATTACTTTTTGGGTATCTTCAATATGTGCTTGAATAATGCTTTCAAAACTTTCATCGGCCTTGAAACCCAAGGATTCAGCATATTTAGCTTTTACTTGGACAGGCCAGCTTTGTACAATACGTTGAATGGTTTTATCTTCTTTCCACTCCACTAATTCAACTGCTTCTTTACCTTCAATATTTTCCAAAGCATCAAGCATTTGTTGAACAGTGACCGTTAAACCAGGGAGTGGGATAATGCGGTTATCCGATAATTTTGCGGGTGAAAGAGTCGCAGCATGAATCATGGATTCGACACAACGACGTGGAGAAGTAATAAATACAGGAGTATCGGCTTGAACTGGACAAATAGCTGTTTCGCCATTTAAGGGTTCACGAATAATAGAACTAAAGAAGGTGGAGGCCGCTTTATTGGGTTTCCCAGGTCTGACTACAATGGTTGGTAAACGTAAAACTCGCCCATCAATAAAGCCTTTGCGTGAATAATCTGAAACCAATAATTCACCCACTGCTTTTTGCATGCCATAAGATGATTTAGGGGTAACGACTGTTTCATCTGTCACAACTTCTGGCAATTCACCGCCAAATACAGCACAGCCACTGGCGAAAATGACCCGCGGTTTTGAACTTTGCTTTCGTAATGCCTCCAATAGGCATAATAAACCGTATAAATTAACATCCATCCCTAGGTCAAAATCTGCTTCAGCAGCAGAACTGACGACTGCAGCCAAATGCCAAACCACATCAATATCTTGTGTGATGTTTTCGACCAAGGCTTTGTCCGTAATATCACCAACAATGACTTCAATTTTAGGGTCTTGGGGTAGCTCTTCTCCTGCGAAGGCATCAAACAAAATGACTTTATCCACTGTTTGAGCTTGTTCACCATCAAATGTAAGACTGCCTAACGCTAAAATTTTGTTGGCAATCTGCTTTCCAATAAAACCTGTTCCACCGGTAATTAAAACCTTCATTTATTCGTCCCTGTTTTTATTGAACTTAAGATATTTTCTATTTCAGCTAGTAGAAATTAGCTTAGTTGCATCAATAATTACCAATGAATAATTCTTAATAATTGATAGCCTGAGGTTATCGAATAAATGAATGAAAATTGAGTTCCCAAATTTTAAATGAATGACTTTTCAAACCATTAAATTCACTTAATGGCCAAAAAAAAATTTAAAATATGCCAAGATCCAAGTGGAATAGAGTAAAAATTCGCCTACATTTTTGAATTAATCTGTGTATTTTTTAGTAGTAGCTCAATAAAATTCTGTGCCGTTTCAGAGAGTTTCTCTCCTTTGCGTGTCAATATTCCATAATCCTGTGATTCCAAAACTAAATCTGTTTGTAGTATATGTAACTTTCCATCAGAAACATGCTGACTGACCATGGCTTCTGGAAGCATGCCGATCATTGGTGCACCTTGTAAAATCTGTAAAAAAGTCTGCATAGACATAGTATTAACAGTATTTAATGGAATATTGACATTTACTCGGGTGAAAGCTCTTTCCATTCGTTCACGGATGGGCGTACCTTTAGGATAAAGTACCCAAGGCCACTTCATTAATTCTTCTAACTTACAGAATGTTCGTTGCGCAAAAGGGTGCTGACTATTGACCACAATACAAAATGGTTCTGGGCCAAGCGCTTGAAAATCAAAAAATTGCGCTTGCGTAATATTCGTAAATCGACCGACAGCAAGATCCAAAGTATGCTCGCTCAACATTTCCATCAAATGATCACTGGTTTGTTCCACCACATCGATAGACAATAATGGCCATTTTTTTTTAATTTCAATTACAGTGTTTGGAATAACAATTGCCGTCGCAGCAAAAATCCCCCCCACTTTTAAAAAACCATGTCCGCCTTGACGCAGTATTTCAATATCTTCAACAAAATTCTTGGCATCATTAAGTACCCTTTGAGCATATCTCACCACTTGTTGCCCCAATGCCGTGACTGGCATGCTTTTAGACTGTCTTTCAAAGAGTTTAAAACCCAGTAAATTTTCAATTTCTTTCAACATTTTACTAATAGCAGGCTGACTTAAATTCATTTGTTCTGCGGTTAAGTGCATATTATTGGTTCTTGCCAAGGTTTCAATTAAAACCAAATGACGAAATTTCATCCAATTGTAAAAACTTGAATAGCTTAAATTTGACATTAAAATTCTCTTTATTGCGATAACTAGAGGTTATTGATTATTGAATATTTGCGATTGGAGTTTATTAAAAAGGAATCCTATCATGATTTCAATTCAGACAAGGACGCAAAGATGAACTTCTCGTTAAATTCAAATAATTCATTGCCAAGTGACGGTACTCAAGGATGTCTCATTGGTCGCGCATGGGTACCCGGTGTATTGTCTGGTCCATCGCCCGTTATTTTAAGAGATAATCTCGTTTTTGATATTTCAGAAGACTTCAACACAATCACCGAATTATTTGAACAAGAACATCCTGTTCAAGCATTGGCAAAAATTCAAGGAAAATGCTTGGGTACAATTGATGAGATTTTTGCCAATACCCATAGTCAACCTAACCCAGATAAAGCCTTTTTTTTAGCACCCATTGACCTTCAAGTCATTAAAGCGGCGGGAGTGACTTTTGCAGCCAGTATGTTGGAACGTGTCATTGAAGAACAAGCTGCTGGTGATGCACAAAAAGCGCAAAATATTCGTGAAGTGGTTCAAAGTGTGATTGGCGATAGTCTTAAAACCATCCAACCCGGATCAGAAAAAGCACTTGAATTGAAAAAATACTTAATTGAACAGAATATGTGGTCGCAATATCTTGAAGTCGGTATTGGCACTGATGCTGAAATTTTCACCAAAGCACCTGTATTGGCTGCTGTTGGCTCAGGGCAAAAGATCGGGATTCATCCTAAATCTGAATGGAATAATCCAGAACCTGAAGTGGTTTTAGTCGCCAATAGCCAAGGAAAAATTTTAGGTGCAACATTGGGTAATGACGTGAATTTACGTGATTTTGAAGGACGCAGCGCCCTACTTCTCAGTAAAGCAAAAGACAATAATGCGTCATGCGCAATTGGTCCTTTTATTCGTTTATTTGATGACACCTTTACGCTAGATGATATCCGTTCATGCGATGTCGAATTAGAAATTACAGGGACAGATGATTTTGTGCTGACGGGCTTAAGCTCTATGTCTCAAATTAGTCGTGATCCTGAAGATTTAGCCCAACAAACATTAAATGAAAATCATCAATATCCAGATGGTTTTGTATTGTTTCTGGGTACTTTATTTGCACCCACCCAAGACCGTGAAGAATTAGGTGGTGGCTTCACACATAAAATGGGCGATATCGTTCGAATTCATACCCCTAAATTAGGCACATTACACAACACGGTGACTACCAGTGATACAGCGCCATCTTGGAACTTTGGTATTCATGCATTAATGCGCAATTTAAAACAACGTGAATTACTGTAATTTTCACATATTATCCCTAGTGTAATATCCAATATTTACATTGCAATTTATGCTTTTGGGATCAATCAACTTTAAAAAATCATAATTCATAAACATTTAACAATATCTAGCAAGGATCTCAGAATGACTGATCAAAGTAGACGGATTTTTTTACGTAGCCAAGAATGGTTTAATGATCCAGAACATGCCGATATGACTGCTTTATATGTAGAACGCTATATGAATTATGGCTTAACACGTGAAGAGCTTCAATCTGGCAGACCCATTATTGGTATTGCCCAAACTGGCAGTGACTTAACGCCCTGTAACCGTCATCATAAAGAGTTGGCAGAGCGCGTAAAAGCAGGTATTCGTGATGCTGGCGGTATTCCAATGGAATTTCCAGTACATCCTATTGCTGAACAATCACGTCGACCCACTGCTGCTTTAGATCGTAATTTAGCATATTTGGGTTTAGTCGAAATTTTACATGGTTATCCATTGGATGGTGTTGTACTAACAACAGGTTGTGATAAAACCACACCAGCCTGCTTAATGGCAGCAGCAACCACAGACTTGCCTGCCATCGTTTTATCTGGTGGCCCCATGTTAGATGGTCACTACAAAGGCGAATTAATTGGTTCGGGCACCGTTATTTGGCATGCACGTAATTTATTGGCGTCAGGAGAAATTGATTACGAAGGCTTTATGGAAATGACCACATCAGCATCTCCATCTGTGGGTCATTGCAATACCATGGGCACAGCACTTTCAATGAATGCCCTAGCCGAAGCTTTAGGAATGTCTTTACCGACCTGTGCCAGTATTCCTGCACCTTATCGTGAACGTGGTCAAATGGCCTATCTTACAGGTAAACGTATTTGCCAAATGGTTATAGACGGCTTAAAACCATCTAAAATTATGACTAAAAAATCCTTCGAAAATGCGATTGCAGTTGCATCGGCTTTGGGTGCATCAAGTAATTGTCCTCCGCATTTAATTGCGATTGCACGTCATATGGGTATCGAACTTACATTAGATGATTGGCAACGTGTCGGCGAAAATGTCCCCCTTATTGTCAATTGTATGCCTGCAGGTAAATATTTAGGTGAAGGATTCCATAGAGCGGGTGGTGTTCCTGCAGTGATGTATGAATTACAAAAAGCAGGTGTCCTGCATGAGGATTGTGCATCTGTGAGTGGGAAAACGATGGGAGAAATTGCACAACAATCTCAAACATCGAATGCTGATGTTATTTTCTCTTATGAAAACCCACTTAAACATGGGGCAGGTTTTATTGTTCTGAGTGGTAATTTCTTTGATAGCGCCATTATGAAGATGTCTGTGGTGGGTGAAGCATTTAGAAAAACCTATTTATCGAATCCCGACCAAGAAAATAGTTTTGAGGCACGTGCAATTGTCTTTGAAGGGCCAGAAGACTATCACGCCCGTATTAATGACCCTGAACTCAATATTGATGAACATTGCATTTTAGTGATTCGTGGTGCAGGTACCGTTGGTTATCCAGGCAGTGCCGAAGTCGTTAACATGGCCCCTCCTGTTGAATTAATTAAAAAAGGCATCGACTCTTTACCTTGCTTAGGAGATGGTCGTCAAAGTGGTACATCTGCAAGCCCTTCCATTTTAAATATGTCCCCTGAAGCGGCCATTGGCGGTGGAATTGCGTTATTACAAACCAATGATCTATTAAAAATTGATCTAAATAACCGCTCTGTCAATGTGATTATTTCAGATGAGGAACTTGAAAAACGTCGTCAATCTTGGACACCATCCACTCCAGTATCACAAACACCATGGCAAGAAATGTATCGAAATATGGTCGGTCAGCTCTCAACTGGAGGATGTTTGGAGCCTGCAACATTATATATGCGCGTCATCAATGAGAAAAATCTACCAAGACACTCTCACTAATAAAATATTTAAGGAACTGGTTATGATGATTGGGAAAAACTTTATTGCAGGTCAACGCAGTGCGTTAGGACATGAAATCTTACATAGCGTTCATGCCACCACGGGTGAAGCTTTGGCT